>CAYFFH010000039.1:0-14899 GCA_964342175.1 uncultured Enterobacteriaceae bacterium
GGGGGCGTGATCGATCCGAACCCGAGAGAGTTGCGGGTTGATTTCCCCGTCTGGCGAATGTACCAGTGAGCAAGCGACTTCGCAGACGTTGCATTCGGTGCACTGATTTCGGAGTGCGAATAGCTTCATGCCGACATTTGGGATCTTGTCCCCGGGCTGGTACCAAGTCTCGCCAGTGACGAGTTCTTTCTGCGGTTGAGTGTCCATAAAGGGAAAAACCTTGGGTCTGTCCGCAGCATCTAATCCGCAAGGGGTTCTGTTGTCAAGAAAAACTGCTCAAAACTAGACATCATATGGTTGGCGCTTGTTGGCTTGGGGTCCTAGAATAGCGGTTAGGAGAAATTTCGATGCCTGAACAAAATCGACCAGAAGTGCTAGTGCATATTAAATTCGGCCGAATCCCGGCGCGCAAGATTCTAGATTGTATATTTGCACTCTCGCCGGATGGACCAATCTTGCACCATCACTTGGAAGAGGTGGATGTCAGTGAGGAGTCGGATATCACGCTATACACGATCAATGGTTCGGCACCTTTATCTGAACGTAGCCGTTGTCAGATTATCCCACCGGTGATCCCTGCCTTCCCTATCTTGGATTGACAAAATGGTGACAACGATCCTAAATCCTCTCGAGGCCTTTGCGGTATTGGAAGACGACGAACAAGCAACTTATGTAGATGTGCGAGCAGTTGCGGAATTCGCCGTTCGCCACCCTAAGGCGGCGAATGTGATTAATATTCCGTTTGTCTTTTTTCACCCAACGACGAAGGAAACTCACCCAAACGCAAGCTTTTTGCTCGTCGTGAATGACGTTTTTAAAAAGAGCGCTCGGATCATCCTCGGTGCCGACGGTGGAACGCGTGCCGTCGATGCGACCAAGACCCTGTTAGACGACGGATTCACTAACGTTTCTGCGATGTCGCAGGGGCATCAAGGATGGGAACAGTTCAATTTTCCGACCACTGCGGATAACCGACCGGGAATAAGTTACGTTTCGCTTTTGACTCCTGCAAAGAGGAGAAAATAGTAGCGTAATTCACGTCGTTGTCGGCGCTATAATTCCGATCCAATCGTTTGTACTCAACTAAGTTTTTGGCTTAATCGGAGCTAAGAGCTCATACACGTCCCAGTCGGGTGAGGATTGAAAGTTATGCCCGTCGATGGCGTTTATACCAGCGCCTTTTGTCTCTGGCTGTATCGTATTGATGATGATTTGCGTTGCACCGGCATCGAAATGTTGCTGAAGGCGATCGCGGATCTGCGACTCCGTGCCCCAAGCAACGAGTGCATCGATAAGTCGGTTACTTCCGCCGTGTTCTAGGTCAGATAGGTCATATCCGATCCGTAACCAGTTTCGGTAGTGGTTAGGAGTCACAAAATAAAACTCCAAAGCACGTCTGGCTGCCCTACGAGCGGCATCCGCGTCGGTTGTAAGACAAATGTGCTGTGCAGTACAGATCCATTTTTCGGGGCCGACTATTTTTCGTGCCCAGCGAGTGTGTTCTGGTGGCGAATTAAATGGGTGGACGCCGTCACTTCTTTCAGCGGCGAGTTCCATCATTTTAGGTCCCAGACCTGCGAGTATCAGTGGGGTGTCATTGCCGGAAAGTTGGGGTCGGGCAGCGTCCATTGCATCTAAGTACTCAGTCATTGCTGTCATTGGTTTGCGATAGGTGTGGCCGCGAAGGTCCTCGACTAATAATTTATGTGACACACCGAGACCAGTGATGTAGCGGTTTGGATAGAACTTCTGGATTCCCCGCCCGCATTGTAGGGTTGTTACTGCGTCGCGGGCATAAATATTCGCGATACCACTCGCTACGGTAATATGGTTCGTACTGCTTAATAAAAAGCTGCCGACGGTGAAGCTTTCGTAAAACATCGCCTCCGGATACCAAATCGATGCGTAACCTAAGTCTTCGAAGCGCCTGGCGAAATTGCTGAGTTCCGAAGCGGAGAAATTGTCGGGATATAAAAACACACCTAAACTCTTATCTGGCATGATCATTGGAGTTTACTCCTGCATTAGACGGCGTGATCATAATCTGGCGGATAAACTATCATGCCTTGTTGGCCCAGATCGATTGATCCCGGTATTTGGCAGAAACAGAGAGTTGCCTGCACTCACTACCTCGGCCAGAATTGCAGTTTCGATTTATTAAACACCTTCATTGAGGGGTGGGAGAAGGGATCAATGAGCGAATGGTTCGAGAAACGCGTTTTGGGTCAGTTACCTACCGATGCAGCACATCGCTGGGGTAGCCGCGAAGCGTTGGTTTTCAAAGACCGTCGATGGACCTGGAGTGAATTTTCCGAGGAGGTCGATCGCGCAGCAAAGGCGCTTATTGCAATCGATGTCCAACCAGGCGAAAAGGTGGCGCTATGGATGAATAATAAGCCGCAATGGCTTTTCCTCATGTACGCGGTAGCGAAAGTCGGCGCCGTGTTAGTGCCATTGAACACACGCTATCGCACCGAAGATATTAGCTATGTTGTGAAGCAATCAACCACAGCGACGATCATTTCTGATGATAGGTCTGGACCGGTCGATTACTTAGGAATGTTGCGTGACGTCGTCCCCGATACGCGAGGAGGCGATCCGATCGCACATCGGTTAGAAGATTTTCCTAATTTACGTCGTATTGTTTTTGTCGGGCGAGACAAACTGCCGGACACGCTGAGCTGGGAGGAGGCGCTGATGCGCGGGGAGCAGGTCGGCGGGGACGTATTACAAGCGCGCGCTGCTGCTGTAGATCCGGATGGGCTGCTCATGATTGCCTACACATCTGGTACGACTGGCAGCCCGAAGGGCGTCATGCATACGCATGTCAACATTCGCAATTGCATGGAGCGGGCTGCGATCATGGGCCTTACGTTCACGGATACCGAGATCAACTACCTACCTATGTTTCATCTTTATGGGCTATGCGAAGTGGCGATGTTATGTATTGTGTCTGGCGCGAAACAGATTCTGATGGATACCTTCGATGCGCATGAGGCGCTGCGGATCATTGAAAACGAAAAAGTAACAATCGCACATGGCTTTGATACGCATTGGAAGGATTTGCTTGACGCGCAATCAGACAAGCCACGAAATGTCTCTTCACTTCGGTTAGGCACATTGCCATCGGGTACGGACGCGACCACTCCAATTGCCGAGCTTGTACAGGATGTTTTCTGCCCCACCCTTTCGGGTTTCGGTATGACGGAAATATGGGCGTTTATTTCTGTGTCTTTTCCAACTGAAACACGGGAGCAGCGCATCTACTCTTCAGGTTGTCCAATGAATGGGATCGAATATCAGATTGGCGATCCTGAAACTGGGGAACCATTGTCCGTTGGTGAGCCGGGGCAACTAATGGTTAAGGGCTATACAGTAATGCAGGGTTATTATGATAAACCCGCAGAAACGGCGGCAAGTTTTAACGACGACGGATGGTTTCTCACTGGCGATATGGCCAAACTTCGCGATGATGGTCGCTATGTTTTTCTAGGTCGTTATAAGGACATGCTTAAAGTCGGTGGAGAAAATGTATCACCGGCTGAAATTGAGGCTCGGCTGATGACTCTTGTTGGGGTTGGGGCAGTTGCCATTGTTGGTTACCCCGATCCACGGCTGCATGAAGTGGCGGTAGCCTATATCGTGCATAGTGCCGAAGGTCAACTTACGGAAGAAGATGTATTGGATAGTTTGCGTGGCGAGGTCGCCAGTTTCAAGATCCCACGCCATGTTTTATTCGTAGATGAATTTCCGATGACCCCATCTGGCAAAGTACAAAAAGTGAAACTAAGGGCTGATGCACTTGAGAAGCTTGGAGATCCAAATCAGGTTGCAGCGTCATAAATGATGCAGGCAACAGTTTGAGTGTTTTAGGCTGAGCGAATAAAAGTAACAAGGTTGTGTGCATAAATGACTGACTATTTAACAGGTGGCTGTCTATGCGGAACAGTGCGTTATCGTTGTTCCGGTGAACCCATAAGTCAGGGTTTGTGCCAGTGTGAACGATGTCAGAAGCAGTCCGGATCGTCGTTTCTAATAGCAGTTGTCTACGATGAAACTGCGGTTGAAATCGATCTTTCCGCTTTGAAAACCTATACAGCAAACGAGATAGGAGGCGCCGCGTTGAATCGGCACTTTTGTGGGAACTGCGGTTCAGCGACTATGATCACGCTTGATCGCTATCCTCATATCCGTTCGATGATGGGCGGTACGGTTGACGATAAGTCGCGGCTTAAACCGACGTTTAGTCTTTGGTGCGCAAGTGGACAACCGTGGCTCGATCTTCCAGCTGCGATCGAACAATTTCCTGATTACCCAGACGGGTTGATTGCCTAAGGGCTCGCGTGAGTCTTCGTTGTAGGGCTGTGTGAAAACGTATTTAGTAGATTCCGTTAGAAAGGTAGCGGGAAGTTTCATTGTTGCTATATAGATAGAGATCTAGCCGCAGTTTTAGACCTTAAAAGGTATTAATCAACCTGCTGTGGGCCCTGTCAAATCGATCTAGCAACACTACGCTGCAATATTCCCGGCGATAGCCAGTGGTTGATTTACTGCGCTTAAGATTGCTAATAGTGATGCTTCGACGATGTCGCTTGATCTTCCAACCCCACAATAACGTCTACCATCAATATTAAGTTGCACATAGGTGATCGCATCGGCGCCCGCACCATCGGCTTGATTTAATGTATGTTCGTTATATTCGACGAGCACAATGTTTTTTCCGCTGTGCACTTCTAGGGCTGAGACAAAAGCCCCGACTACCCCAGACGCTCTGCCGTTCAATGTTAAAGTGCTGCCGTTCTCGGTTAGGCTTGCGACAAGCTGGTCTTCATTGTTCTCGCGAGATAATTGGTAGCCTGTTAAGTCAAACGGGCTACGTGAGCCGAGATATTGTTGGTCAAACAACCTGACGATCGTTTCTGGTGGAACCTCAGTTTCGCTATCTTCCGCAAACTTTTGCACTACCGTACTAAAGTCCACTTGCAACCAACGAGGGATTTGCAAACCTTGTTCCTGTTCCAGGATATAGGCAATACCACCTTTACCTGATTGGCTGTTTATACGTATGACTTCCTGATAGGAGCGGCCAAGATCGGCAGGATCAATCGGTAGGTAGGCAACCTCCCAAGGACTATCGGAATCGCGTTGAGCAAGACATTTCTTAATTGCATCTTGATGGCTACCAGAGAATGCGGTAAACACCAGTTCTCCAGCATAAGGATGCCGCGGGTGGACTGGCAGCTGCGTACATGCCTTCACGCCACGGATGATTTCGTCCATGTTGGACAAATCAAGTTCGGGGTCGATGCCGCGGCTGTATAGATTCATCGCCATGGTGACGATATCCATATTGCCCGTGCGCTCACCGTTGCCAAGCAAGGTGCCTTCGATGCGGTCAGCTCCGCCCATTACCCCGAGTTCAGCTGCAGCGACCGCACACCCTCGGTCATTATGTGTATGCAGGCTTAATATGACGCCATCGCGACGCTTTATGTTCGTCGACATCCATTCGATTTGATCGGCATAGACATTCGGCGTTGCCATCTCGACGGTAGCAGGCAAATTTATGATGCAAGGGCCACTCGGTTTTGCATCCCACACATCGAGTACGGCATCGCAGATTTCAACGGCATAATCGAGTTCAGTACCGGTAAAACTCTCTGGAGAATATTGGAAGGTCCATTCGGTATCATTATATTTTTTTGATTCACGCTTAACGAACTCCGCAGCGTCTACAGCGATTTTCTTGATTCCCTCGCGATCGAGAGCAAAGACTTGTTCGCGTTGTACGGTCGAGGTCGAGTTGTACAAATGCATGATCGCCCGTTTTGCACCGGCTAAGGATTGGAACGATCGCTCAATTAACTCCGAGCGTGCTTGAGTTAGAACTTGTACCGTAACGTCGTCCGGGATCAGGTTATCCTTGATGAGACAGCGGACGAAGTCAAAATCGGGTTGCGATGCGGCCGGAAAACCAACTTCAATTTCTTTGAAGCCGACATTCACTAACAGCTTAAACATATGCAATTTCTGAGCGACGTTCATCGGCTCAATCAATGCTTGGTTACCGTCGCGTAGATCCACGCTACACCATAACGGCGCGTGTTCGATAATACGATCGGGCCAAGTTCGGCTGGCCAATCCTACCGTGGGGTAGGGTAAGTATTTGCGGTGGTCGAATGTACTCATGGCGGTGCTCTCTATCGCGTGTGTAAGGGCGGCTACGGTCGGGTAGTAGTAGTTAGTGAGTGGATTATAGGCGTAATGCATTAGTGAAAGATTTCAAATACACTAAATAACTACCAATTATAAGATATAAATAACTACATAAATGTTATAAATTAGAGTTAATATCTAAATTATGAGATCATTAGCATGTCTAAACCAGGTGAACCTCTATCTCGAATAAAGCTCGACCGGACGGACCGTCACATCCTCGCTCTGATGCAGACGAATGGACGCATCAGCAATCTCGAACTTGCAGATCAAATTGGCTTGTCACCAACGCCGTGTTCGCGACGGGTCAAGAGGCTCGAGGAGTCTTGTTTGATAGAGCGACACGTCACGATTTTAAACGGTGCCCTACTCGGCCTAAATATCACCGCGATGATATCGATCGCAATGGATCGCCACACCCCTGATCGCTTTGAGCACTTTGAACGAAGCGTGCGCGAATTCCCAGAAGTGGTTGAATGCAGCATCGTGACTGGGCAGGCTGCGGATTACCTACTCAAAGCCGTGCTCCCAGATATGACTTATTACGAGGAGTTTTTGCTCGGTAGGCTAACCCGCATCGAGGGTGTGAGTGGGGTGCACTCGAGTTTTGTTTTGCGTAAGGTGATCAATAAAACTGAGCTTCCTCTGGAACATATTGTGTAAGGTATCTTAATCAGGTAATTCAAATTAATCGATTTTCGGTCGGGTTCAGAATTACATGGAGCTGACATTTTTTCGATGCGTACGTTGCGCGAATTTAAAAGTCTCCACTTTGTAGAGGGGAAAACCTTTAGACGTCGTTGCTTTAATTAAATCTGGAACTAGTAGTTTTGAAAAAAATTCCGGGTCACCATATGCTTTTGGCGGGAGTAGGGAAATTGGTTGGCTTATCATTGGTTGACGGAAGATTATGGAAACATTGCTAATATTGCGATAAGTTCTAACAGTAGCAACTGCGATTAGAAGGTCTAAAAGATGGCGCTAACGATTCAGCCCACCGGGTCTACACTCGGTGCCACAATTACCGATGTTGACCTTGCTATGCTTGACGGACTCGGCTGGCGCGAAGTGGAAGAAGCATTCAATGAATACGCCTTACTAATCTTTCCGGGTCAGGCACTGTCCGAGAACGCGCAGATCTCCTTCGCTAAACGCTTCGGGGAGATAGAGATTTTAGATGAAAACACGATGACTATTCCGCTTACTAACAAAGGTGCGGACGGCAAATTGTTAGCTGACGACACTTTTCGAATGAAACTTTTAGCGGGCAATGAAGGTTGGCATACGGACAGCTCATATATGCCGTTATCGGCCAAAGCATCTGTTCTATCCGCGCACGTTGTGCCGTCGAGCGGTGGACAAACAGAATGGGCGGATTCACGAGCTGCGTATGATACGCTCGATCACGCGATGAAAGATCAAGTTCAAGATCTTACTGCCTATCATTCATATTTCTATTCTCAAGCTAAGCTCGGGCACGAAGTCGAGGTCGGTGCGGGCTATGGTTTTTTCGAAGGTGAGCCGCCGCTACGGCCGCTTGTAAAAGTACATCCCGAAACTGGCCGGTCAGCGCTTTATATAGGCCGCCACGCGGGCCGTATCGTAGGGATGGACGATGACTTGGCGGAGAAATTGTTGAGTGAACTTATGACATTTATCTGTCAACCACCACGCACGTATACGCATACGTGGGAGCGAGGCGATATCGCGGTATGGGATAATCGCTGTTTGCTCCACCGGGCAAGGCCGTACGACCACCGTGAGGAGCGGGTTATGATGCATACGCGCATCAAAGGAGATCCGGCTACGGAGCTAGCGCTAAATGGCTAAAATCGTGCGTCACATGCGACAGCGTTTAACCAATCAGGGCAGATTGTCCGCCATCGACTGGGAGGCATGCCCCGGTAATAAACTTCGCTTCGTCTGAGGCGAGAAACAATGCTGCATTGGCCACATCCCAGGCAGAACCCATCTCGCCAAGCAGGGGCACACTTGAGTTACGTTTCTTAATTAACGTTTCACGATCGTATCCGGCTTCGACGTAGCCTTCGATGGCCATAGGAGTGTTCATTAAACCAGGCATAATTACGTTCGCGCGGATCCCGAACTTAGCACCCCCAGTCGCTAGAGTATGTGTGTATGCATTAAGTGCCGCTTTCGACGCCTTATAACTGACCAATCCCATCTCGCAAATCGCCGCAATAGAAGAAATATTTATGATAGCGCCACTCTTTTGTTTTCGCATAATCGGTAAAACGTGTTTACAGGTGAACATTATTGATTTGATATTCGCGTTGAAGATCCCATCCCATACAGTTTCTGTCACTTTCGTTGGACCGCTGTCGTTTAAAGCAATGCCAACGTTGTTATGTAACACATCGATCCGCCCGTAGCGCTCGATACATCCCTTTGCGATTGCTTCGCATTGTGTTTCCTTAGTGACATCACTTTTCAGGCAACTCCCGTTGCCGCCGCGTTCCTGGACCATCGCCAAGGTCTCTTCGGCAGACTCGATGTTATGATCGACTAATAAAACGGTCGCACCTTCCTCCGCAAAACGAATAGCGGTCGCACGACCGTTTCCGATGGTTGCCCCGGGAGTTTGGCCCGCGCCTACGACAATGGCTATCTTATCGGCGAGGCGGGCCATGACTCTTACTTAACGGATAGCGACGGGGTTAATGATCATCTGCACCGCACCCTGCATTCGAGCCTGTCCGAGCACGAACATAAACTCCCACGCCTTATCAGCGACCAACTGCCGCGTTACCATATTTTCAAGGATATAAATTCCGCGCTTCGGTATTAGTTCTAGATGTACCTCAAAGGCATTGTCTTTATTCTCGAAAGGAATAACCTCAAGTCCAAACGTATCAGCGCCGACAGCGACGGGATCAAAGCTTGACAGATAAAGAGCACCATCCATCCCTAAACCAGGGATCGTCTTCATGTAGAGTGCCTTATCTTCATCTGCCATCTCCATGTAACCCGTGTGCAGTAATACGACATCACCGCTTTTAAGATCAATACCTTGACGCATTAGCGCACCATCGATCTCAGGTTGATTGATCGCAGTTCCACCTTTCAGCATCTCGAGCCCATTAACTGTCATTACTTGGCTTGGATCCTTTTCTTTAAAGACGGCTACGATATCTAATACGATCCCGCGGGCAACAATCGGTGGGATATCTTGGGTGCCAAGTTTTTTCAATCCGCCCGGACTGAAGAAGTCTTTAACATGATTTCCGTTGTAGTAGACATGGTCGATGCCTATATGGCCGAGGCCGTCGAGTTGCGAACCGACACCCATCCACACCAGTGCCCAATCATCGTTCGTTGTCATCCGATTGTTTTTATAAGGTTCGCCAGTACCATCAAACACACCACCGTGGGATACGGCAAACAACTCAAACATACGAGTACCAAAAGCTGGTGTTTCACGGCTCGTGATTTGCCCTAAGGCGTAGCGCTTCCCAGTCTGTACTAGCTTGCTTGCGGCAAGTATGCTTTCAGCCGTTATTAGGTTTACTGCTCCAAGTGTGTCTTCTTTGCCCCACTTGGAGTTATGCCAATTCTCGGCGTTAGCTGTGATGGTCCAAATCAAGGTTAAAGAACTTAAAAAAAACATTGGATATTTCATTGGTTAACTCCCCCGAGAATTTAGACTTTCGCGAGTCGCCGGGCATGGTAGCGACAGAGCATTGCTTGGATCAACCTAAATCGATCATATAGGACTATAACCCTATAGTGATCGCTGTTGTGATGATGTTTATTGGCCAGAAATTGATGGACACTGCGAGCGGTTGTCTATTTAGCTCTAAATCGCACATGGACGAGACATTTTGGGCGCGCGGAGGATTATAAATGGATAGCTTGGATTAGATGTTTTCATGTCTGTCTTAGATTAACGAGAATAATAGGTAACTCATTACTCAATTCTTGAGATAGCTATTTTGGTTTGCTCTTGTCCATTAATAATGCCCATAGTTTACCGTCTAGCGGCCAGGCAGATAGTAGCGATACCTCTACATATAGGTAGTACGATACCAATCGTTAATCTCATCACCTGTCGTTAACCAAACGTCTTCATGGGAGGTAATGTAGTCGAATGCTCGCCGAATATGTTTAGCCTTGTTCGGTTGTCCGACGAGAAAGGTGTGGAGACATATTGGCATACATCTGGCATTAGTCGCGCCTTCCTCGTAAAGGACGTCAAATTGATCGATGATCATGTCGCCGAATTCCTTGGCAGAAACACCGATGTTCAGGAAGGCTGGAAAATCGTTCAGTTCTAGGGTGTAAGGTACAGAGATTAGATTTTTCTTTGGCGTATTGAACCGAAACGGATGGTCGTCAGCTGTGTAGTCACACAAATACTCCACTCCAAATTCTTCTAATAACCGGGGCGTATTGTCTGTGTGGGTGAGATAGGGTGACAACCAACCTTTTACTTTGCGATTTAACGAGGCTCTCATAGACTCTAAGCTTGCTTCCAGTATCGAACGCTCGTCATCTTCGCTCAAATAAGAGACGTTACCGTCGTCGTTGCGCGGGTTACAAATCAAGTTTGAGGGTGCGTTATTGACACCGTGGCCCATCCACGCCCAAGATCGTTTTTCGCCCTCCTCGATAATTCGTGGATACTCTCGTATAACTTCGCTGTTTAGACACACAGTTGCGCGCATACCAAAAGTGTCTAGCAAACCCATCATCCGCCATAGTCCTACTCGCATACCGTAATCACGCCAACCGTAATTCAGCGGGTCGGGCGTTAAGCTGGTAGTTGCGGAAGTTAGAGCGGTACCCGCAATCGTTGCTGGGAAATGCTCAATGTTAATAAATGGAATGACGGCAACTCGTTGGCCTCTTGGTAGCTTCAAAGGTTCGCGATCGATAATCGGCTCGAAGTCGTAATGTTTTGTTTGGGTTAGATTAGGCATATTTTTTCCTGCTTATAATTCCCCGGTACGGTAAGCGGGAGGCTATTTACGTAGTGTTTAAACATTGGAGTCTTGGAAGGACTTCTTCGCCAAACTGTTTGATGTTTGGCACAAAGTCCGGCCAGCTGAAACAAATTCCGTCGATGCCGGTATCGGCGGCAATTTTGTCAATCTGGACGGCGATAGTTTCAGGAGAGCCGAGTATTACTGGTACCGCCATGAATACCATATTTCCTTCTTCAACACTCTCCTCGAGTGCGCCCTTTAGGGCATCGCTAGTGCCCTCTTTGTTCGTGTCCATGGTCGCACTTGAGACCATATTTGTGATTGCACCAATGTCGGCGCGCTGAACGATTTCCTGGGTCAAACGGATTGCTTCGTCGTCAGTATCAGCGATGACCATTTGCATCAATGCAAATACGCCGACATTTCGACCTGCCTCATGTGCCCGTCGCTTTATGTCAGCTACTCCTGGTTTGACTTTTGTTTTAGGGCCTGTCACAAACTGAAAATCGCCCGAATCAGCGACGAATTGCTTACCTGTGGGCGACTGACCAGCGCACACGATTGGGATCTCTCGATTCGGCGTCGGGTACATCGCGCAATCATCGAGTTGGAAGAACTCGCCATTATGAGTACAACGACCCTCCTTCCAGAGAGTTTTGAGGATCTGTAGATATTCGGTGGCGTATTCGTATCGACGTTCGTAATGTGAATCTCCTGGCCACAAATTCATTTGCTTGTATTCTGGACTGTTCCAACCCGTGACGATATTTAATCCGCAACGTCCATCGCTAATATCATCGATTGTTGCGATCATGCGTGCGGTAATGGCTGGATGCTGGCTGAGTAGGGCTATTGAGGGAAATAGCTCTATCTTGTTGGTAACGCCAGCGAGTCCCGCCATTAAGGTAAAAGACTCCAAGCAAGCGTCCCAAAACCCCGTTTCGCCCCCGAATCCACGAAATTTCATCATTGAGAGCACGAAATCGAGCCCCTGTTTTTCAGCCTCGATAGATATGGCCTTATTGTGTTCGAACGTCGGGGTGTAGATTGGACTGCCAGCTGACAGGATGTACCCGTTACTACCATTGGGTAAGAAAACGCCAAATTTCATAGATACTCCCGTTTGCATAAACTCCAGTCGTAGGATTACCAAATTAATCCTATTGCCCGACTAAGGTCAATGTATCTGTAACAATTTACGCCGATTTAGGTTATCACTTTCCAGGTACTGCGCCGCCATTCGGTGTTAGTCCGACAAAGAACTCTTCTAGTGCAAGATTAACCAGTGATGGAGCTTCAAGCGTAGTCATATGTCTCAAGCCCTTGAGCACAATCAGTCGAGCGTTACCTAAATCATCAATCATTCTTTGAGCAATCGCTGGGGTCGCGCCAGCGTCATCGGATCCGGTAATCACAAGCGCCGGGCAGTCCACCCCCCGCAAGGCTGAGGCATTGTGGTTATCCGATTCAGCGAAGACCCGGTAGGCATCCGTGTAACCGCGAAGATCGTTATTACTTAAAATTTTACGTATCTTAGCGACCGCGTCCGGCCGTCGTCTCTGAAAGTCTGTATCGAACCAGCGTTCAATCGCTCGGTCGACTATCTCCTCAAGCCCGGTTTTTTCCGTAACGCGCAAACGCGCGCGCACTCCGGCAAGTTCTCCTTCGGTTCGACGGTAAAAAGTGTTGATGAGTACGATTCCAGACAAACGATGTCCATAATCGGCGACGAATCGTTGAGCAATAATGCCCCCAAGCGAAAAACCTACTAAAAATGTTTTTTTAATCTGCAAGTAATCGAGCAAACTCAGTAGTTGATCCCGGAAATCAAATAGCGATGCTTTCTTTTTTAGTGCGGGGGTTTGTCCATGTCCTAACAAGTCGTAGCGAACAACTCGATAATTCACTTTCAGAACCTGGACTTGCTCATCGAACATAGTGTGGTCTAGTCCGACCCCGTGGATCAGCACGATAGTTATCGAAGAATCGACCTTGCCTTCGATCACGTGCCAAGTGCCTTCTGGTGTAATTTCGGGTGCGCCAAAGCCCATATTAACCACCTCAATCGTTGCCTTAGTTACCTAAAATTGCCTAATTGACGGCAATTTTGCGCCTGATTCGACAGCGCTAGTGTAGACTAAATTACGCGTTCATCGGTCTAGCTTAATCCAATTCTGGCTGCAACCGCGCAGAGGCGTTAGGCTGTTGCTGTGGTCAATCAATATATTTGGAGATGTGCATGGAGGATTTGCAAAGTTACCGTATGTATATCGATGGCAGTTGGGTCGATGCCCTTGGTGGACGCACGTTCGCAAGCCTAAATCCTTCTACCGCGAAACCTTGGGCTAAGGTACCCGAAGCTGATGTTTCAGATGTCGATCGTGCAGTACGGGCCGCGCACAAAGCCTACACTAAGGGACCTTGGGCTAAGATGACAGCCACACAGCGTGGTCATTGCCTACGCCGGTTGGCCGATCTATTAGGACGGCACTCGGAATCCCTCGGTCGGATTGAAACAATTGATACCGGGAAGCTTTTCAAAGAGACCCAGTGGCAGGCTAGCTACATAGCAGAGTTCTATCATTATTATGGGGGCCTTGCCGACAAAATCACCGGCGATACGCTGCCAATCGATAAACCAGACATGTGGACAATGACGTTGCGTGAGCCGGTCGGAGTCGTCGCGGCGATTGTACCGTGGAACTCCCAATTGTTTTTGAGCGCGGTAAAAATTGCACCCGCGTTAGCTGCTGGTAATACGATCGTGGTTAAAGTATCCGAGCACGCCTCCGCGCCAATGCTTGAATTTGCCAAAGTTTTTGCGGAAGCGGACTTCCCACCTGGGGTGCTAAACGTAATTACGGGTCACGGTGAATCCAGCGGCAAGGCCTTGACCTCACACCCTCTGGTCAACCGGGTCAGCTTCACTGGAGGGCCCGATACCGCACGACAGATCGTACATAACTCGGCAGAGAATTTCGCCCAGGTTTCACTGGAACTCGGCGGGAAATCACCGCTGCTTATCTTTCCGGATGCAGATCTGGATAGTGCGACTAACGGTATTCTCCTGAGTATTTTTAGCGCGAGTGGACAGAGTTGCGTTGCCGCTTCGCGTTTGTTTTTACACGAACAGATTCACGATGAGATGGTTGAGCGCATCACAACCAAGGCAAGCCAGATCCGTATTGGTGATCCGTTGGACGATTCCAACCAGATGGGGCCATTGGCGACTCTCAGTCAACTTCAGAAAATAACTGCGACCGTGGCCGACGCAAATGCTGGTGGTGCAACGGTTTTATACGGAGGGAAACGACCACCAACGCCTGATAACGGGTGGTATTTCGAACCGACGATCGTGGATTGTCCTCATCAGGAACTCGACATAGTTCGCAATGAATTATTCGGCCCGGTGGTCAGCGTGTTAACGTTTGGAGACGAGGCGGAGGTAATCCGCGCTGCCAATGATAGCCGCTTTGGTCTCGCAGCCGGGGTATTCACTCGAGACGTCGGTAGAGCCCTTCGTGTTACCAAACAGATCCGTGCTGGCATTGTCTGGGTTAATACCTACCGGATGGTGTCCCCGATAGCACCATTTGGAGGCTATAAGGATAGCGGTTGGGGTCGCGAGTCTGGACTCGATGCGATTTACGACTACACTCAGGCGAAAACAGTTTGGATTAATACATCACCGGATCCAATAGCTGATCCTTTCATAATGCAATGAAGGCTGCCCATAA
>CAYFFH010000040.1:0-14685 GCA_964342175.1 uncultured Enterobacteriaceae bacterium
GCCACGCCAGTACTTCGCGTGTTGTGAAAATGCACGCGCAAAGGTATTTTGCCAACCTCTGGAACAACGAGATCTAAAAGCCGACCAACATCGGTAGGCACAGCAACACCAATGGTGTCTGCAAGTGCAATCTCGTCAACGCCTAAATCAGCAAATTGACGGGCCATTCTAGCAACCCTATGAGGGCTTATCTCTCCCTCGAATGGACAACCAAAACTTGCCGCAATAGTAACTCCAACAAACTGCTTTGCACTCTGCGCCTCATTCACTATTTCGGCAATAATACGAAACATATCGTCGACACTTGAACCTTGATTGCGCTGACAAAACGTCTCACTCGCTACTGTAGTGCAGTTGATTTGATCGATCCCGCTTTGTACGGCTCGATCGAAGCCACGCCGATTCAATACGAGTCCAATATATTGCACGCCTTTTCGTTTTTGCAATCGACTGACAAGTTCATCAACATCAGCCATCTGAGGTACGCGTTTCGGATTTACAAAGCTTGCTACTTCGATCCGCCGCACACCCGCATCGATTAGACATTCAATAAACTCAAGTTTTGTGTCTATATCCAATAACGCTGACTGGCTTTGCAGTCCATCACGTGGTCCAACATCCACAATTTCGACGAAATCAGTCATATCAATTAACCCTGATCAAAAAGCTATTTTCAAACTTTAGGGACATGATTGTATATAACTCGTATAGCCGACGCACGAAGTTTACGTTGGTTAATTTAAAGTATTCTCTCCCCGCTGCAACCAAAGCGTCAAAGGTGCCTGGTAGCAATCGCGCTACCTCCCAGACTCAATAACAGTAAATTAGATTACTGTGACCTTGATCATCTGCTGTGCGGATCATGAAAGTTCTCTATCTCTTGATCTTCGGTTTCAAAATATTTCTGCCAACGATTGACCTGATCGTTGATTTCTTGCTCATGTGCGAGCTGACGCAAGGCAATGCGGGTTGCAATTCTTTGCAATTGATTTTTCGGCAGACCAAAAGATGCTGGGTCAATTTTTTCTCTAACAAAACGAAAGATGAGATCTTTTTGCGACACGTATTCTTTGATTCCCCAATCCCTTAGAACTGCATCGAACGCCAGATGGTTTTCCCGGTCATAGGGGCGGCGTTTGCCTAGACTGTCAAACAATGGACTGGCCGGGTAGATATTACAGCAAGGCAAGTATCCTCTCGGGATCGATATCTTTGCGTCGTGTGTTCGTCCAGTCTGGATCAATTTCGGCAAAATGTGAGTGTGCGGCCCCTCGGGCGTACGATAGTGCCCGATCGCCTGATACACCTCGATCCGTCCAAGATTTGACAAGACGATCCGGTGAGGGCTGTAACTGATGATGCTCGCCATTGTGGAGTGGTCTCCAGTTAATAGCGCGCTACCAACTGCCCGGCGGAGTATCCGAATTAGGTCTGGGTTAGATGTGCGAATACAGAAATCGATGTTCTTGGCGCCTAAGCCAAGATCGAATAACAGGTCGTCATCATCCCCGGCTCGAATAGCCCCAACATCAGGACCAAGCTCGGTAATCGTCGTTCTACCGCAACTCGTACCTTCAACAATTGGAAGGCAAAGTGCCAAACCTTGTAACCAACAATTTTTGCGCGCACTTAGCGTCTCGTAAGCCACCGGGAATACATCTTCACGTAGACAAATCCGGATCGCACCCCGATCCGTGGAAACCGTTAGACCGTCTCCATACTCGATCGATGCGCACTCGTCTACACGTCGGAAGAACTCGGCTATGGCTCCAAACGAGCCGATACTAAAACTGCAACTGGTGTCTTTTAGCTGTGCTTCCAACACAGTTCGGAGATTCGTTATTGTGGTGGGCATTGCAAACTGAGATCTCCTAAGTCGCGCACCAGAACAGGTTTATTCATAACTCACCCTATCCTTTATCACGCTTACTAGCTTCAGACAAGACGCGACAACCCAGCGCTTGGAGACGGTCAGACAAATCATGGTTGGGATCACGGAGTTGTACACAGGATAGCGCTGTCAAAAATGTCCCATTTGACGCCGCAGCAGATTCTAATTCATCAATAAAATCGGACGCGTAGTAGTTGATAAAATCCTCCAGTGGGCCAGCACCGATGTCTTCAAGGAGTTCTTTTCCATCTGCCATACCGAGCAGATCGGTCAATACAAGCCAACTGCTTTTCGGATCTTTCCGGCACAATTTGTCAAGCCGACCCCATGCCCACCAGTTTTGCTGGAACTTGACCCACGCGTGTGCGATCTTTGCACTTTCAATACCATCCATACCTTATTCTTAGTTTGAGGTTTAAGAGTAACCGCCAGTAATATCTACTAACGGCCGAACCTTGCGACGTCTGATCGTTGAGCACGATTCTCATCAATTATAAATCGTGAGATCGGAACGACCGCGCAGTGAGATTATGCCGAAAATAGCGTCTAACCGATGTCAAGCCCTCTGAAATGAGGAATAACAGCTCGCCGCGGAACATAGGTCTGATTGTTCGTCCGAGCGACGATCGAGATTTTACGCAAAACAACTCGAATCGCATAACAGAGGACTTCTTACCCAAGATACTATGAGAAGCTCACTAGCGACAGGGCAACTAAGTGTGGACTCAACGCTTCAGTTAGACTATTGAATTGACTTAGAGGGAGAGAAAAGTGCGCGCACTAATTTGCCGCCAATGGGGCGATGTGGACCAACTCAAGTTAGCCGAAATCGAACCTCCTGTACCATCTCCAACCCAAATCTTGATTGATGTTGAGACGGCAGCGGTCAATTATGCAGATGCGATCATGATCGCCGGCAATTACCAAACAAAACCACCGTTTCCCTTTGCACCGGGATTAGAGGCTGCGGGTATAGTTGCGGCCTGCGGTTGTAAGGTCAACAGATTCAAGCCGGGCGACCGGGTCATGGCGTTACTGAATTACGGTGGCATGGCCGAACAAGCTGTTGCCGAAGAGACCGACACTTGGATTGTACCGCCGGCGATGAACTTTTCTGACGCCGGAGCTTTCCCGATCGCGTATTTCTCCTCTGACGTCGCCCTTCGATGGCGGGCCCGCATCGAATCAAAGGAATCCTTGCTTATTCTTGGTGCTGCTGGTGGAGTTGGTTTAGCAGCAATCGAAATCGGAAAAGCCTTTGGCGCTCGGGTCATCGCTTGCGCAAGTACTAGAGAGAAATTAAGCGTCGCTCGGGAGCATGGCGCCGATGAGATAATTAATTACAAGAAAGAAGATCTAAAGGCTCGGGTCATGGAACTCACCAATGAATGTGGCGCCGACGTGTGTTTTGACCCCATTGGTGGAGACCTCTTTGACCCGGCATTATCTTCTCTCGGGTGGGGTGGGCGCTATGTCCATGTTGGCTTCGTAGGCGGGGTGCCAAGAATCCCTGCGAATCGACTTCTAGTAAAAAACCGAGCTGCATTGGGCTCGGCGCTTCGCTACTTTCGGTGGTACGCACCGGCCAAGCTACAAACATCTGTCGCATCACTACTTGAGTGGTACGCCGACGGTCGCCTGCATCCGCTTGTAACGCATAAACTAACGCTTGACCGTGGCGTCGATGCGATCCAATTGCTGACAGAACGCCGAGCTCACGGACGTATTCTCGTCTTTCCCCGCCAACTAACCTAAAAGGTAGTCACATGCCGATCTTGATCGATTATCCACGCCCCCACGTTGTCCTCATCACTATCGACAACCAACCAAAGCGAAACGCCATGAGTCGCGAAATGATGCAAGAACTAGCCTCGTGTTGGGATCAACTAGCAATTTCGGACTGCCGTGCCATCGTTCTGACTGGTGCCGGTCAGAAGGCATTCAATGCTGGCGCTGATATAACCGGCGACTTGAGTGCCAGTAAAGAAACGGCACAGATGGTCAATCGTTCGCTCCTAAAAACCTCGGGCTACCCGAAGCCAATCATTTCAGCCGTTAATGGCGTGTGCGCCGGCGGAGGCGTAGAACTCTTGTTGTCTACCGACATCCGCCTTGCCGCCCCCCATGCACGATTCGGTCTACCGGAAGTTAGGTGGGGAATCTACCCCTTCGGCGGTGCAACGGCAAAACTCATCAACCAAATTGGCTATGTACATGCGATGGAACTACTGTTGACAGCCGAAATTATCGACGCGGAGAAGGCACAAAGTATAGGCCTAATCAACGACATAGTCCCTGCTGGGGAACTAATCGATCACGCAGTGTCGATCGCCGCAACTATTTCTGCGAATAGCCCAACTGCCGTACAAGCAGTCAAGCAACATATATCGGACGGCATGGCGGCAGCAACGTTAGCGCGCGAATCAGCCGAACAGGAGAAAGGCGACCGAGTACGCGCAAGTACAGATTTTTCTGAAGGAGTGAACGCATTTCGAGAAAAACGCACCCCAAATTACTAAATACTAAGGAGCCGCTATCATCGATTAGACCTATTCGAGTCTAATCCGCTATCGTTTTAACCGCAGGTTATGCAACCTGCTTACTCGGCTCCATACCCCAGCTACGTATCTCCGGCAGTACCTCCTTGCCAATAAGGCGCATGGATTTTTCAGCTTCCTCAAATGGCATACCCGAGTAACTCAGCATCATATTCCATTCAAAATCGCCTAGCACCTTGCGGCGGGCTTCGAGTTTATCGAGAATTTGTTGCGGCGAACCCGTAGCCTGATTGTTGACATAGTCCTCTAGTGATTGCTCTTTGCCAGCGGCCTTTAGAATGTCAGCAGCTGCGGCATAGGTTTCGTAGCCCTTGGTGTCGCGGTGATAATCCTCGAGGAATTCATAATGTTCGAGTACCGATAGATAGTATCCGGCGATGTATTTCCTCGCCATATCTTCTGCCTTACCGGGATCCTTATTGCAATAGGTGGTATCGATAGCCACCGGTGGCGGTGCCACCCCACCATGCGCCGCAGTGAAAGCATCACGCCACAAATCTACTCCCGGAACATGTTTTTCAATCTCGAATTGTGGAAAAAACATCATCGTACAACCTAGACTCCCAACGGTCGGGGCAGAATCAGGCGACATCGCAACCCCATATAATCGCCCTTTAAACGAACGACTGGGCCGAGGCCGTATTTCAGTGCGCTTCTGCGGATAGAACGGGCCGTCACCCTCTATAAACCCAGTCTCTAGAGCCTCGACAATCATCGGCGCAGCTTCCTCAAATCGTCCACGCGCTTCTTCCATATCAATACCGAACGACTCATATTCTTTTCGCGCTAGACCACGTCCGATGCCGTAGACGAGACGTCCATCACACAATGCATCCAGCATAGACAGCTTCTCGGCAACCCTAATCGGTTCATTCCAAGGCAAGATAACGGCACCTGTTCCAAGCTGGATCCGTGAGGTCTTGGCTGCGACATACGTAAGTGCTTGAAGATTGTCCGGAATCATCGAATACCAATCGAAGTGATGTTCCGCCGACCACACGGTGTCAAATCCACATGCCTCAGTCAGAACAGCTAGTTCCATTTCTTTCTTCACCATGTCGGCATCGGTAAGGCCTTCGTGGGCATTCTGGAAAAGCATCAAATAACCAGATTTCATAATAGTTCTCCTGTATTCGGGGACAAACTCGCAGCACCTTCGGTATCATATGAGTATTCAAAGTATTGGCTATCGCCAAACATGAAAGTCCAACACGCACAGCATAAAAGACCTTTCAACTAAGGTCCATGCCTATTGAACCCCGATTTAGCTAGTTTTACCCGCATAATAATAAACACTTCTGCGTCAACTCCGACAAAATTACACTTACTCCACGCTTGTACCGTATCTCCTTAATACAATGTCACAAATTGTCGGTGGCGAGTGCGAGTCAGCTCTTGACTCGCCATTACCGCTAGTTTGTAGTCTCCCGACAGGCTATGAAGCTCACCCCTTGCATTTCCATCACTACCTCACCATTTTGATTCAATAATTCGGTAAGATTTTTCATGACTCCGCGGTCAGGTTTAGATTTCGATTGGCGCATCTCCAAGACCGTGACCCGTATCGATAATTCATCACCACCACGTACAGGTATCGGCCACCGCAATCGGTCGACTCCAGGTGAGCCCATGCCGGCGGTACTAGAAATAAAATTATCCGCTAGTAGCCGCATCATAATGGAACACGTATGCCAACCACTTGCAATGATGCCACCATAGATCGTTTGTTTTGCTTGCGTCGGATTAATGTGAAATGGCTGCGGATCAAAACGCGTAGCAAATTCGATAATCTCAGCCTCAGTAATCGTCATCGACCCGAATTCATAGACGCCACCTAATTCATAGTCTTCGAAAAACCGTTCATGGGCTGCTTTGGAAAAAGTGGCTAATCTCATAACAAAATATCCAAACTGACCATTCGGACACGATACCTTCCAGAGGTACCGGACCTCCTAAGGAGTTTTAGTTTTTAGTAATCCCTCAAGGTCAGAAAACGGACTATATGTGGCAATATTTTTTATCGATTTAGCTCCAAGCTCTGCAACCCCATGACTCCCCTCCACCAACCGTTGATGTTCATTATCGTGACAATACAGACACAACAGTTCCCAATTACTCCCGTCCTCGGGATTATTTTCATGGTTATGATCCCGATGGTGAACGGTCAATTCATGAAGGTTCTCTCTTTTAAATTCTCGCGAACAACGGCCACAAATCCAAGGATACATCTTAAGCGACTTCTCCCGATAGCCACTTTCACGGCACTCGCGGTTTCGGCGCGCTTCTGCGACGATCCGATCGAGCGCGATGGAGCTTTTCATCTTTCGCGTAGTAGGCATCTCATTCCCCGAAGCTTCCCTAAACGACCGCAATTTTATTGCTATCTGCCTAAGCTTGGAATACCCGAATAAAATAGTGGCAAGATCTGCGCCCAAGCCGCAGTTCCCTGAGCAAAATTGCAGTATTCTCTATGTTTCTCCGTAGAATGGACTAACAATTAATGTCTAAATATGACTATGACCTCTTCGTGGTCGGTGCAGGTTCCGGCGGTGTGCGCGCCGCCCGTATGTCAGCCGGGCTTGGCGCGCGTGTTGCCGTTGCCGAAGATCGTTACATGGGAGGGACTTGCGTGAACGTCGGTTGTATACCGAAGAAGTTATTGCTCTATGCGTCACAGTTCCGGGACGAATTCAAGGACGCGACCGGATTTGGCTGGACAGTTAAACCAGAAGCCTTTGACTGGAACAAGCTTATCACGAATAAGAATAGTGAAATTAAGCGGTTAAATAGCATTTACGAAAACCTGCTTGAAAGTGCCGGAGCTCAAATTTATAACGACCGTGCTCAGCTAGTGGATCCACATACAGTCGCAGTGGATGGTAAAAACTTTTCCGCCGAACGGATCCTTGTTGCAGTAGGAGGATGGCCCTACATCCCGGATGTGCCAGGCAAAGAGTACGCGATTACTTCTAACGAGGCATTCTTCCTCGATCAGTTACCGGAACACGTTGTACTTGTTGGGGGTGGATATATTGCGGTTGAGTTCGCCGGAATTTTTAATGGTCTAGGCAGTCATGTCACACAGGTCTACCGAGGTCCAGTTTTTCTGCGCGGATTCGATGATGATGCTCGTAGTTTTGTAGCACAAGAGATGCTCAAGAAAGGGGTAGATCTGCGATTCAATATGGATGTGACGGCAATAACAAAAAGTTCTAAAGAGTTGACCGTTGCATTGAGCGACGGTACCTCGATCAATTGCGACGCCGTAATGTACGCGACTGGACGCAAACCCCTAACCGCGAATTTGGGTTTAGAAGCGTGTGGCGTCACATTAGGCAAAAATGGCGCGATAGTCGTCAATGATCGATATCAGACGAACATCAAATCAATTTACGCCATCGGCGATGTTACCGATCGGCTTAATTTGACACCGGTCGCGCTAGCGGAAGGGACGTCCCTCGCCTGGGATCTATTTTCGACAGACGAAAAGATAGTCGATTATGAATATGTTCCGGCCGCTGTTTTTAGTCAGCCAAATTTAGGGACAGTGGGTTACACCGAAACTCAGGCACGTGAGAAATTTGGCTCCGTAACAATTTATAAGTCG
Source organism: uncultured Enterobacteriaceae bacterium (assembly GCA_964342175.1). Taxonomy (GTDB): domain Bacteria; phylum Pseudomonadota; class Gammaproteobacteria; genus UBA11873. The sequence continues at coordinate 8,057 of CAYFFH010000040.1, forward strand.
ACATTTACCGCGTTGAAACACACGCTGTCCGGCAACGATGAGAAGACACTAATGAAGCTAATTGTGGACGACGCTAGTGACCGAGTAGTCGGAGTCCATATGGTTGGACCGGATGCTGGCGAGACAATCCAAGGAGTCGCAATTGCGTTGAAGTCCGGCGCAACTAAGTCGAATTTTGATCGTACGATAGGTATCCATCCCACCGCAGCTGAGGAACTAGTTACGATGCGGGAACCAGTCACCTAAGCTGAGGCTATGTCGATGTTTACTGTCTGCTTGTGTCGACTCTATTGCTCAAGCTCGATCAACGCTCAGTTTAGTCGGAATTTTTATCCTTAGTACGAACGATCCCGGATCTTGCATATAACAAACAGTGGTATCTACTCAAGTTTTTAGTTCAGAGATTTGCCGATTGATTACTTGACGAAAACGCATAGTCAAAAAAATACCAGCAACCCATAGACAACAACACAGGCCGACCCAAACACCGGGCGCACCATAATCGAAACGAACTCCTATGGTATACGCGATGCTAAACCCTACGCACCAGTATACAAACGCATTAATGCCAAGTGGGATCCGTGTATCCTTTAGTCCTCGCAGCGCACCAGCCGCGGTAACTTGGACACCATCGCCGAGCTGCATCAACGCAGCGATCATTAACAGCGAGGTAGCAAGCGCCACAACTGCCTCATCTGTCGAATAAAACCGTGCGATATCAACCCCAAAGGCTACGGTACAAGTCGCGCTTACACACATCATTATTAGGCACATTGTTATCCCAACGTATCCAATACGTCGCGCGTTCTCCGGCTCTCCTCGCCCGATTGCCTGCCCGACAACCGCCGTAGTTGCCATGCCCACCCCCAGCGGGATCATGAAAATTAAGCTTGCGTAGTTAAGCGTCACTGCATGTGCGGCGACCACTACCGTGCCAAAGGAACCCATGATCAACGCAACTACCGTGAACAGTCCAGCCTGTAACATAAACGACCCACCGATTGGTAAGCCGACCGAGACTAAGTGACGCATCGCCACCCAGTCAGGGCACTCGGGCGCAACCCAGATCTCATATTGCCGATAAGTTTCAGCTCTAGAGGTATAAAGCCCGATAAAAACGAACATCAGCCAAAACGTGATCCCACTGCCAAGACCGGCACCGATCGCGCCCAGCGCAGGAGCACCGAACTTCCCATACATAAAGACATAATTTAGGCCAACATTGATCGGTAAAGAGGTACCCATAATGACCATGATGGGGATAGTACGACCAAGTCCCTCATTCATTTGTCGTAGGCAGTGATACCAATAACAACCAAGCACACCCCAAGAGATAGCGTCAAGATAACCCTGTGCAAGAAAAGCGACTTGGGAGTCGATCTCCACCCAAAGCATCACCGGCTCCGCGTTGCGTAAAAGCAATGCGATAATCAATGATATAAAAACGGCAAGCCATAAACCTTGCCGGGTATCGTGGCCGATTTCCTTTATTCGACCAGCACCTAAATGTTGCGCAACTATCGGGCCAATCGCCATGATTACGCCGAGCCCTGCAAGAAATAAAGTGATCCAAATGCTAGAACCGAGCGCGACCGCAGCCAATTGAGTTGCGCCGAGACGCCCGGCCATCATGGTATCGGCGACGTTAACACCAATATTAAATATATTATTCAAGATTAGTGGCCAGCTAACTACTAGTAGGCGCGCCGCATCGCCTAGACCTGCTCTTAATAAAGACATGCACAACTGTCCATCACCGAACGCGCATTTACTAAGCGCGAGTTGTTAGCTACCACTTATCGTTTGTGCTATAGCTCACGAGACATTCAATTTTCCATCTGCGGGATAGCAGAGAGGAGCTTCTGTGTATACGGGTGTTGTGGTGAATCAAGAATTTCATCAGTCGGTCCCTGTTCGACAATTTTGCCCTGGTGCATCACCGCTACGTAGTGAGCAATATAGGCAACCACACTCAAGTTATGCGTTATAAATAAATAGGTCAGCCCAAGCCGATCCTGAAGGTCACGCAACAACCCCAAGATTTGTGCCTGGACAGAGACATCAAGTGCGCTAGTCGGTTCGTCACAGACGATCACATCTGGGGATACTGCCAGTGCCCGAGCAATACATATCCGTTGACGCTGGCCACCAGAAAACTCATGCGGATATCGATATTTATGTGCCGGCTCCAGACCGACTTGGAGTAGCAATTCATCAACGTTATCTTCGCGCTCGTTACGATTCTCACCGATCCCCTGGGCGATCATGCCCTCACAGATTATGTCGCTCACCATCATGCGTGGATTCATCGACGAGTAGGGATCCTGGAAAACTACTTGCAAATCGGACCGGCACGCTCGCATTTGTGCGGTACTGAGTGTTGCAAGGTTTAGATCACGGAACATTACATGAACACTAGAACTTGGCAGTAAACGCAATATTCCTTTTCCCAAACTCGTTTTGCCCGAGCCGGATTCGCCGACAATAGCCACCGTCGTGCCCTTCGCCACCGTCAAATTAACTCCATCTACCGCCTTCACGTGCCCTACAATACGTTTTAAAATCCCTCTACGGATTGGGTAGTGGACCTTCAAATCCCTAATGTCGAGTGCGGTCCCAAAATGTTTGATGTTGCGATCCCGACCTTCACGAATTCTCTTCTCACGACTCGGTATCGCATCAAACAATGTCTTCGAGTAGTCATGTTGGGGTGCTCGATAAAAGGCGTCTCTGCGACCCTGTTCAACTATAGTGCCATCTTTCATCACCACCAACCTGTCCGCCATTTGGTAGGCGACCCCGAGATCGTGTGTAATGAATAGAATTCCCATATCAGTTTTGCGCTGTTGCTTTCGCAGTAATTCCAATACTTGCGCTTGCACTGTGACATCAAGAGCCGTAGTCGGCTCATCCGCAATTAACAAATCAGGTTCTGCAGCCATCGCTATCGCAATCATCACTCGTTGTTTCATACCGCCAGAGAACTGATGCGAGAATTCTTCATATCGCCGTTCCGGCTCGGGAATCTCAACCGCCGTTAAGAGTTCGATAACACGATCGGTTAATGCCCTGCCTCGTAAACCCTTATGGCGCTTTAGTACTTCCCCGATTTGCTTACCTATAGAAATGACCGGGTTTAGAGACGACTGGGGATCTTGAAAAATCATACCTAATCGGCTCCCACGAATATCTCGCATGCGATGCTCAGGGAGAGCTAAAATATCGATACCTTCTAACCAAATACTGCCGTTTGTGACCCGAGCGGCGTGAGGAAGCAGCCGCATTGCTGATAAAGCAGTGATCGACTTACCACTTCCCGACTCACCTACGAGAATCACGGTTTCCCCGCGCTGCACCTCGAACGACACGTGGTCAACAGCGCGCACGGGATCCTCTTCACTACCAAAGTGGATCGAAAGATTTTGTATCCTTAGGAGTGGCCTCGCCATTTAATGTTGACTCCCGTTTAAATCATCCCTAATTGTATCCGGAGTATAACGACCCCGACATTTTGTGTTATAGCTTCTACATAGTGGGTGGGGATCATTTCTTTTCATCGAGTGTCAGTCCAATGTGCCTAAGCATCGTGGTGCAACCATTTTCGAACTTCGCCGTATACGATCCGTTGCCATTATTAAAGAGCAATGCCGGACCTGAATAACACTTAACTGAGCACACGTAATCGTGGATCGAACGCGTCACGAACCGCATCGGCGAACAGGTTTGCTGCCAGTACTAGGACAAACATAAACGCAAGAGCGGCAAGCAATGACCACCACACTATCGGTTCTCGCGCGAGCTCTAAACGCGCGCTATTAATCATATTACCCCAACTTTCCATACTAGGATCGACCCCAATATTGATATAGGACAACACAGCCTCCGCTAAAACTAATCCACTGAAATCCAGCACAATAGAGATCATTACTATATGCATAATGTTGGGTAACATGTGACGCGCAATTAACGTAGTATGGCGCACTCCAAAAGCACGCGCCGCTTCGACAAAATCCAACTCACGAAGCTTCAAAGTTTCACCTCGAAGCAAGCGGCATAAACCGGTCCAACTTGTGATACCAAGAATGATACACAGGGCCAATAAGCGGAGATCCGCACGCGCTGCGAGACTACTAAATTCATCTGCATGCTTGGACATATGTACTTCAAGCAATAAAGCGGCCGACGCGATCAGTAACACACCTGGAATTGACGACAAAGTTGTGTACAAATATTGAATCAAATCATCAACCCACCCCCTGAAATACCCTGCACTAACACCTAACAAGATCGCAAACGGCAACATTACCAAGGTCGTCAAAGTGCCAATAACTAGGCCCGTACGGATACTCTTTAGTGATTGATAAAGTACATCGGTACCTACTTTATCAGTGCCGAAGACATGGTAATGCGGTGCCAGTGACGCACAAACCCCTATCACCATGGCTATTATTCCCGTTGTGACCATCAGAGTCCGACAAGGGCCGCCCACGTCACCTTCAGTCATCGTTAAAACGGTGGACAATATAGTTTTCGAGCTCTTACGGCTTATCCAAAAGAACAGCACGGCTGTAAGACTCAACCAAACGAGTAATGCACCCGCTGCACCGGTTATCACGCGCATCGTAATGTCACTCGTCCGTTCACTAATATGAGTCAGATGGGCACCGCCATACACAAGTCTTGGATAGTCACGCACGCTCCGTCCATCTTCGAGATCAAGCGTCTCTTTGCTAAAGGCGTGAATAGCAAATGGCGCAGAGTAAGTCTTTTCGACTTGTTCTCGGAGTGGACTAACAATAAGATCAAAGAGGCTCAACACTTCTGAAGCGTAGTGAATTTCATTTTCATCACCGTCAAGTGCGTCTAGGCGGGGAAAGAAATGGATCGAATCTAAGATCGCGATGGCTAAAAATATCGATAGTACTGCCGCCGCCGCCATAGCAAGCGAATTCTTTGTAACCTGTCGCCATGGTGCACTGAGATGTGCCCGTTTTGCGGCATAATAGAAGTAGATCACCGCGATGGCGATCAAGGAGAAGAACAACGCATCCGTAATAAATAAGGTGAAGCGCATTACCGCAATCGGACTCTTGGGTCCACGATCGTATAAGAAATATCAGTTAGGAGCAGGCCGATGATATAGAGAACAGATCCCAGAAATACCATCGCACGCACGATTGCAAAGTCTTGCCGCTGGATCGCGTCGATTGTATAGCTCCCAAGACCCGGGATACCAAAAAATGCCTCGGTGATAAGACTCCCTAAAAACAATTGTGGAAGAACGACAACTACCCCCGTCAAAATAGGAATTAGTGCATTCCTTAATACATGGACGCGTAGCACAGCACTTTCAGATAAGCCTTTAGCTCGTGCTGTACGAACGTAGTCCTTATTAATTTCCTCGAGGAATATCGTGCGGTACCATCGGGTCCCGCTTCCTAACCCACCGATAACTCCCACAACGACCGGTAGAACAATAAACTTCGCGCTAGCCAAGCCAGAATCGAACCCAGAAATAGGCACCAGATGCAACAACTTTCCGATCAGATATTGGCCGCCAATGATATAAAACAAACTCGAGACCGACATCATCGCTACGCACAAGACAACGGTCCAGGTGTCCAAATAGGTGCCGCGAAAAAATGCAACTATTAAGGCCAAAGTAATCGTCAGTAATAAGCCAACGAGGAATACCGGTAACGCAATCGCCAGACTCGGCCACATACGCTGCGATATGTCATAGCCGATGTCTCGTCCACTATCTGACTGACCAAAATCAAACATAAAAAGTCGAAGAGAGTTTGTAAAAAATATCGTCTCACTAAATTTCTTTGTTGCCTGGGCAGTGGCATTCCAGATCAACGGCTTATCGTAACCCCGATCTTCTTTCCATTTTTCAATCGCCTCTTGTGTAACTCGCCGCTCACCGAGCTGGAGTCGCGCCATATCATCCGGTGAATTGACTACAAAAAACAAGACAAAAGTAATGATATTTACGCCAATTAGAATTGGCACAGCATACGCGATGCGCCGAACCACATAACCGATCACTTTAGCGTCTCCTGCTGCCTGCGCCGATACGATCGGTAGGCAGGAATCGCGCTAATAAATATTAGAAAGAAAAAGATAATCACCGGCCAAACGACTGGTTGATTCCACTGCTTACGCATCTTTGCACGTTGTATCGGATCGATCGTTTTGTATTTTAGGGTATTACGGGCCATTAAATTCGGCTTGGCGTTCCCATACCATTGTGGATACAAGGAGTAGGCCTTCGGATGGTAGCCCCATAACCACGGTGCGTCCGACCTTGCGATTTCAATCATTTGATCAATCAACGCCTGACGAGCTGGCCCATTAGGCATGGCCCGCATTTCTACAAATAACGCATCGAACTTATCATTTTGATAATTAGAAGCGTTCTCGCCCTGACTTGTGATTTTGGCGTTTGGGCCATACAGCAGAAACAAAAAGTTTTCTGGATCTGGGTAGTCAGCGTTCCAGCCCCAGCCAAAAATTTGTGATGTACCTGTGCGGATCTTTTCTTGAAATCGATTGTAATCGGTAGTCCTAATAACCAACTGAATACCGAGCTTTGCGAACTGCTTACGGTACCAATTGAGTATCGA
>CAYFFH010000041.1:0-14464 GCA_964342175.1 uncultured Enterobacteriaceae bacterium
GTCGAGCTAGAGCCATCGCCTATGGCAAAGGCTAAGGAGGAGCAGGATGCTCGCGAAGTGGAAAATAACGAGCGCCGTGAGCAGCAGGCTGCTATTCGAGTCGAGAGTGAAAATATAGCGAGTCAAGATCAGACGACTGAAGCCATCGATACTGGGGAGGCAGATCCAAACAGTGACGCGTTGGAGGAATCGGATGCTACGGAAGTGGGTAGCTCGTTCGATGGGTCGGGCGAGGTAGAACCAGAAGCTGCAACAGAATCGCAGGAAACCAGAGAAAATGCAGAAGTCGCCGACACAAACGACTGAGAATTAGGAGGTATACGATGGCAAGGTTTTTTCGGCGCCGCCGATTTTGCAAGTTTACGGCCGAGGGTGTTGTTGAGATTGATTACAAGGATCTTAATACCCTTAAGGCTTATGTGACCGAGAGCGGGAAGATTGTACCCAGCCGTATTTCAGGTACTAAGGCCCGTTACCAAAGACAACTTTCCACAGCAATTAAACGGGCGCGATATCTCGCCTTGATTCCCTACTCTGACGCACATTAGCGCGTAGCCGCAATCGGTAGGTAGGGTTGAGTGCGCGCGATAGCTAAATTTGCGCTGCGGGGTCCCACGTCGGCCGCAATAAGTGCAGCTGTATACGCAGTTTTCGCATTGTTTTTCCCTCTGTTTATGACGATAAGTGGCGCAGTCATTGGACTATCCACTCTTCGCCTCGGAGCTGGCGTCGCATGTCGCGTTCTTGGTGTGGCGATGGTGTTTGCCGGGCTTGTATATTTCTTATTGTTGCGGGAAGCCAGTGCAGTTTTGATTTTAGCCGCGGGTTGGATACCGGTACTCCTCGTTGGGCAGGTACTTCGAGTGACGAAAAACCAAGGGTTGTCAATGGCCTTGTGTGCAAGTTTTGCTATGCTCTATGCAACGTTTGTTCGTGTCACTGTACCAGACGTCGGGACTTATTGGCTCGCGTGGATTCAATCATTGAGCGACGCAATTCGCGAGCAAGGTGGAAAAATTTTTGAACCTGAAGAAATTATTATGGTCGCTGAGATCATGCACGAAGCGACGATTGTTGTTGTTTGCTTGTACTGGATGAGCGCGGTTTTACTTGCAAGGTGGTGGCAGGCCGGCTTATTCAATCCTGGCGGGTTTGGTGCTGAATTTAGATTACTTGTTATCCCAAGATTAGTATCGCCGTTTGCCGCGATTGTAGCCATCTTGGTGCTGCTATCGTTGGTAACTGGAAGCGAAAAGGGACTGGCCAGTGACTTGCTCATCGTCCTGGTGGTATTGTTCGCCTTTCAGGGGCTCTCATTGCTCCACCATCGTGTACATCAGATTGAGATGGCGACGGGGTGGCTAGTCGGTTTCTATTTGTTGTTAATGCTGATGCCACACCTAATAGGACTGATACTTGGATTTATTGGTATCACCGATACCGTCGTGGATTTTCGTCGCTTACGTAATCGGAAATCATCAACGCAATGAGTCGGAGTCTAAAAAGAGCGAGGTAGAGTGAGTCTTAGGACCTTGAGAAATGCATTCGATTGAAGGAGCGCGGTTATGGAAGTGATATTGCTGGAAAAAATTCATAAGCTTGGTAATTTGGGCGATAAGGTTCGCGTTCGAGCAGGATATGGTAGGAATTTCCTTATTCCACAAAAGCGTGCTGTGCCAGCAACACAGGAGAATATTGAGAAATTCGAAATGCAGCGGGCAAAATTGGAGAGCGTGCAATCGACGGCGCTATTGGCGGCTTCTGCTCGTATCGAAGCACTAGACGGTGTCGAGGTCGAAATCGCTGCAAAGGCAGCAACTGAAGGGAAATTATACGGTTCGATCGGAACTGCGGAAATCTCCGAAGCGATCCGCGCGACAGGTAATGAGCTTGAAAAGCGCGAGGTGCGGTTGCCTGACGGACCCTTACGTGAAGTTGGTACCTACCAGGTAATTATCCACCTACAAGCAGATGCCGAGACCTCGATTACCGTTAACGTCGTCGCTGAGGAAGAGTCAATTGCTGATTCGGGACATTAACGTCTAGTAGCAGAAAGGTGGGACGCACCATTTATGGTTACTGAAAACGCAGCAATTACTAGTGGGCGTCGCGATGCGGCAACAGACGCACTAAAGATTCCGCCGCATTCAATAGAGGCTGAGCAATCTGTGCTCGGCGGCCTTATGCTTGATAATGAAGCTTGGCATCAGGTTAGCGAGCGTTTGACCCAAGGCGATTTTTATCGGCGTGATCACAATGAGATATTCCGCGCTGTTGAGGCGCTTGCCAATCAAGGCAAACCGTACGATGTAGTAACCTTAGCGGAGTGGTTGAAGACTAACGAGCTTTTAGACTCTGTTGGTGGGCTCCAATATCTCGCAGAGTTGTCCGAAAACACACCGTCTGCGGCCAATATCTCGGCCTATGCGGATATCGTGCGCGAGCGATCAGTTCTACGATCGTTGGTGCGCGCAGGAGCTGATATCGTCGAGAGTGGCTACCAGACGGAGGGCCGTTCGGCGGACGAATTGTTGGATGAGGCCGAGCGTTTGGTATTTGAGATTGCCGATCGTGAGACGCGGAGTAATCGCGGATTCAAAAGAATCAAGGAACTACTTGTTGGTGCATTAGATCGAATCGATCTATTGTTTCAACGTGACAATCCGATCACTGGAGTAGCAACTGGTTTCTATGAGGTCGATATGATGACCTCGGGGTTGCAGCCTTCCGACTTAATTATCATTGCGGGACGACCGTCTATGGGGAAAACTGCATTCGCAGTTAACGTAGCACAACATGCGGCGGTTAAAGAATCTTTGCCGGTAGCTATTTTTAGTATGGAGATGCCTAGTGAACAACTAGCTATGCGAATGTTGTCATCACTAGGGAAAATCGATCAGCATAAAGTCCGGACTGGTAAACTTGGCGATCAAGATTGGCCGCGTTTAACCCACGCTGTCGGCGTTCTATCGGAGGTCGATATGTATATTGATGACACGCCGGCTCTGTCCCCTGGGGAACTGCGATCTAGGTGCCGGCGCTTGGCACGCGAACAAGGACTAGGGCTGATAGTTGTTGACTATTTGCAGTTGATGCAAGTCCACGGTTCGAAAGAAAATCGCGCAACGGAGATATCAGAAATCTCGCGCTCTCTCAAAGCACTGGCGAAAGAACTTAATGTGCCGGTATTGGCATTATCGCAGCTTAACCGAAGTCTCGAATCGCGCACCGATAAACGCCCAGTTATGTCTGATTTGCGAGAGTCAGGCGCAATAGAACAAGATGCTGATGTCATTGTTTTTATCTACCGTGACGAAGTCTACGACGAGGATAGCCCCGATCAAGGTATTGCAGAAATTATAATAGGTAAGCAACGGAACGGTCCAATCGGGATCCGTAAATTGCGATTTTTCGGCGAATACACGACATTCGAAAATCTTGCCTATGAGGATTTCACGGCGACTAAGGGAGCGGAATGACGAGGGCTCGAGGTTACGAAACTCTTGGTGATATATGTGTCACTAGGGGTCACGTATCCTAAGTCAATCTGATGAAGCCCAAACGGGAATATGTCTGTAACAACTGTGGGACTACACAATCAAAGTGGGCTGGACAGTGTGTTGGTTGTGAGGGTTGGAACACCCTAGAAGAAGTCGTCGTCTCTTCGGTGCAGTCTACTAGCCCGCGCTTTAGGGCTTATAGTGGACAACGCTCACAGGTTACACCTCTTGCCGACGTTGTGCAGGAAAAACAAATCCGAATGACATCCGGAATTATGGAGCTGGATCGAGTTTTGGGTGGTGGCATCGTGCCCGGTTCAGTCGTGCTTATTGGGGGCGATCCTGGGATAGGGAAATCGACACTGTTATTGCAAAGTCTGGGTAAGATATCAAACCTACCGGAACTCTCACCGCTTTATGTCAGTGGTGAGGAGTCTGCATCGCAAATTGCGCTGCGCGCAAAACGACTCCAACTGAATGCCGACGGTCTCCGTGTGCTCACCGAAACTGACGTAGATCGCATTATTGAGGCCGTTACCCAGCAGCGAGCTCGGCTTCTCGTAGTCGATTCTATACAGACAATGTATTGTGCGGAATCGCAATCCGCACCCGGAAGTGTCGCGCAGGTGCGAGAGTCCGCCGCGCGTCTTGTTCGATTTGCAAAATCCAGCAATATCGCCGTTTACCTTGTCGGCCATGTTACGAAGGATGGGGCGCTAGCTGGGCCTCGCGTACTTGAACATATGGTCGACGCAGTGCTTTATTTCGAAGGTGATCAAGCGGGTCGCTACAGAGTGATACGTGCTTTTAAAAATCGTTTTGGGGCGGTGAACGAATTAGGTGTTTTTGCGATGTCGGACCAAGGTTTGCGCGAAGTAACTAACCCTTCGGCAATTTTACTAGCGCGCCATGATGAGGCGGTTCCAGGTAGCGTGGTGTTGGTTAGTCGGGAAGGGACGCGGCCATTATTGGTGGAAGTTCAAGCTTTGGTTGATGAAAGCTCATTGGGGAACCCTCGGAGGGTGACAGTGGGTTTGGATCATAATCGGTTGTCGATGCTGTTAGCAGTTCTACATCGTCACGGAGGGGTTTCGACCGCTGGGTGCGATGTCTTTGCGAATATCGTTGGTGGAGTCCGTATTTCAGAGACCGGTGCAGACCTAGCCGTGATTTGCGCAGTAATATCAAGCCTGAGGAACCAGCCGCTTTCGCGAGACCTCGCAATTTTCGGAGAAATTGGTTTGGCCGGCGAAATTCGGCCGGTTCTAAACGGCCAGGAGCGTTTGCGTGAAGCAGAGAAGCAGGGTTTCAAATGCGCGATAATACCTTCCGCGAATGCGCCAAAAGCTGCCGTTGGGGACTTGCAAATTGTGCCGGTCACACGTTTAGTCGAAGTAATGGATGCACTTAGGGATCAGTTGTCTTGAGTGTTCTTGTTTTGAGTCGACGGAGATTGGGTTGTTGCCCCAACTTTCTCGGGCATCGTCAGGGCTGATGCATTTGGCGGAATGACACGCGCGTTTTTCACGATTTGATCAGTAGTATGCACAACCTCAATAGTGTAGTCCGCTATGCGAAGAGTTGTGCCGGTCTCTGGAATGTGTTCCAGTGTACTGACCAGAAGACCGTTAAGCGTCTTTGGTCCACCTTCGGGTAGAGACCAGTGGCAGATACGGTTAAGTACGCGAATATTCGCCGTCCCGTCAACTAGGTACGTCCCGTCGCCCTGCGGGTATACGTCGCGAGCGTAATCGTTTACGTCTGTAGTGAACTCGCCAACGATTTCTTCTAATAAATCATCAATCGTAACGAGACCTTCGATATCACCGTATTCATCAACTGCGAGCGCGAGACGTTCACGTTTGCGTTGAAAATTTATCAATTGCGTATTTAGATCGGTTTTTGTCGGCACGAAATACGGTTCACGCAATAGCCTTTCAAATTCCGTAAGCCCTAGTAATGCTTCCGGGTCTCTTGGTAGTCGGGTGAGGGCGCGCACGTGGAGTATACCAACGAGATTGTCAAGATTTCCTCGATAACATGGGATTCTCGTATGTCTACTGACCGCTAATTGCTCTAGGGTGTCGACCCATTCGTCTTCTAAATCGATTGCTTCGATTTCTGATCTTGGCACCATTATATCTTCGACTGTTGCGTTTTCTAAATCGAGGATTCCAAAAAGCATTTGCCTATGCTTTTTGGGGATCATCGTCCCAGCTTCTTTGACAACTGTCCTAAGCTCTTCTCGATCTAGAGAATTAGAAGCAGACCTTTTCGGATCAATGTCGAACCAACGCAAAATCCGGTTAGTGATACCGTTAACAGTCCAGACGAAGGGATAGCATATCCATAGCAACGGTTTGAGTAACACGGTTGAAGGGAATGCAATACGCTCCGGCATGGTGGCGGCAACGGTTTTTGGTAAGATCTCAGCAAAAATTAGAATCACCAACGTCAGCAAAATTGTTGTAATTATGAGCCCATCTTGACCTAGTAATTGCAGAGTTAAGATCGTTGCAATTTGGGTGGCAAGAATGTTGACGAAATTATTGCCAAGTAAGATTAAACCGATAAGTCGATCTGGCCTCGCCAATAATTCGCTCGCACGTTTCGCGCTGGGGAGCCCTTTTTCGGCGAGATGCCGCAGGCGATAGCGGTTCAGTGCCATCATTGCGGTTTCGCTGCTCGAAAAATAGGCTGACACGAAAATTAGAAGTATTAACGCGCCAACAAGGAGCAAAGTTGGGAGATCTGTCATCTCCTACACTCGATGTAGCACAAGTTCTAGTACTGCCTTTGAGCCAAAAAACCCAAGTGCTAGCGAGGTGAACCCAAAGAGCACGTATTTAATCGCACGCCGTCCACGCCAACCAAAGCGCCAACGGCCATAGATTAAAGTTGCAAACACGCCCCAGGCTATAGTAGAAAAGACAATCTTATGGGTTAGATGTTGGGCACGCATGTCGTCGATATACATTGAGCCGAGCATTAAACTCACGGTTAGTATTACGAAGGCGAATCCAGTCAGCTGAAATAGCACTGTCTCCATAGTAGGAAGAGGAGGCATAAAATCCATGCTCGGCCGATGATGCCTGATTTTGTAGTCGGCGATGCCGAGGTAAGTCGCTTGTACTGCCGCGATCGCGAATAAACCGTATGCGACGATCGATAGGACGATGTGTAGTTGAACGCCAAATGCAGTGCCTGGAGGTAAAATATGACTACTTGGGAACAGGTAGGCTAGCGCGATCATTAAGGCGATTATCGGATAGATCATCACAGCAAGGCTGTCGACGGGACGCCAACTCATTATGAATAGCAAAGAGGAGCCAATAAACCAGCCGACAAGTGACGCCATGTTGAAGATCCCTAAATCGAAGCCGTCGCTGGCGCCTACCGTAAAAAATAGAGTAGTCGCGTGCGCGATAAAGGCCGCGATCAGGAATATGGTCGCCTGACGTTTTTCGGGCGTATTGCGGCTGACGTTACCGGTCGTAGTAATTACAATGCGAAGCGATGCCGCTAAATACAAAGCGATTGCCACAAGTGAGATGATCAAGTTTTCCATATGTTAGCTTCGATGATCGCATATCCTTTGCCGATCATGAAGCGATCTAGCTTTTCTCGTATCACAAAATTCTAGCTATCGTCTTATTGGTCCTCAGGTTGACAGGGGAAATTTCGCTTCTAACGATGAGCGGATAACGAATACACAATAGTTCCGTATTTATATTCAGGTTCCTCACCAAAGTAATTGGTACGGTTGGTGTTGTCTCGGCAACATTTCCGAGCTTAACTTTCGCGGTGTTACAGTGGTGAGTAGCTAGTCCCCTAAGAAAAGTTTACGTGGTTACCTATCAGGGAGTTGAGCGCTTCTCTGATTCCTTCTGGGCCAGAAAAATTGCAAGTGCAGCAAGTAACGCTAGATTTGTATTATATCCTATTGAATTCAGGTAGTCTGAGGGAAGTAAGCAAGGGCTGCCAAAATAAAACCGCGGGGGTTACTCGAATTATATTAATGCTGATCGCGTCCACGCTAGTCCACACCTCGCTAAGGTGCGGTCGATGGTCGATCTATCGTTCCTGCTGGCAGATGTGAGGAGTGTTGAGGAAATTTTCAGCGGTATGACTAAGTATTTTTCTATTCGGAACGTTGACTATGTTTTCTAATCTGACAGAGCGTCTCACCAGTGTAGTAAAGGATCTTCGAGGCCGTGCTCGCCTAAGCGAAGGGCATATTGACGCAGCGCTACGCGATGTGCGCATGGCTATGCTTGAGGGAGATGTCGCGCTCCCCGTGGTTAATGATTTTATCGATCAAATTAAAGTTCAGGCGTTGGGCGAAGAGGTGATCGGCACCTTGACACCTGGGCAGGCCTTGATCCGAGTCGTCCGTGATCAGTTGACCCATCTTATGGGTGATACGAATGCTGGCCTGAATTTAGGGGTTCAGCCGCCAGTCGTGATATTGATGGCGGGACTTCAAGGTGCGGGTAAAACAACTACCACGGCTAAACTCGCGCGACATCTATCACAGGTGCATAAAAAGAAAGTGGGCGTGGTGAGTTGTGATGTCTATCGACCCGCGGCGATTGAGCAGTTGAATATACTGGCAGCCGAGGTACATGTCGATTGTTACCCAAGCGACACCCAGTCAAAGCCAGTGGACATCGCAAAATCTGCGTTGCAACAAGCACGCATGAGGTTTGTTGATGTTTTAATTATCGACACGGCAGGCCGCCTAGCAATTGACGACGAGATGATGCGAGAGCTGACCGCTCTTCAAGTTGCTGTTGATGCCCATGAAACCTTATTCGTAGTCGATGCGATGATGGGTCAGGACGCGATAAATACAGCAAAGGCGTTTAACGATTCCGTACCTCTGACCGGTATTGTTTTGACTAAGGCGGATGGTGATGCCCGTGGTGGCGCGGTACTGTCTGTCCGGTACGTTACAGGCAAACCGATAAAATTTGTCGGTGTTGGTGAGAAGATCGATGCACTTGAACCATTCCACCCGGACCGGATAGCATCCCGCATCTTAGGAATGGGCGATGTTCTGGGTCTGATTGAAGAAGTAGAGCAGAAGGTCGATAAAGAAAAAGCCGAAAAGGTCGCGCGCAAACTTAAAAGAGGTAAGGGTTTTGACCTGCAGGATTTTCGCGAACAACTGTTGCAAATGCAAAACATGGGTGGTCTGTCTTCAGTGATCGGTAGGCTTCCCGGAGCATCCGAACTGACGGATCAAGTAAAAGATAATGTAAATGACAAAGAGCTGATAAAGCTTGGATCAATAATTGATTCGATGACGATTCAGGAGCGACAGTACCCAGCAATCTTGAAGTCATCGCGTAAAAAGAGAGTAGCAGCGGGGTCCGGAACACAAGTTCAAGATGTCAATCGACTGCTAAAACAATTTAATCAAATGCAAAAAATGATGAAACGGATGTCTAAAAAAGGCGGGATGAAAAATCTCATGCGCGGCATGGGGGGCCGCACGCCACCCGGGATGCAGTTCTAATGATCCTCTAATTACCATTCATTCTGTTATCACACAATCAGATCAGGACAATGGATGACGAATTAATCAAAAGTGCGCTTGAATATCATGCTAACCCGCGTCCGGGAAAGATAGAGATTTCAGCGACAAAACCGCTCGCTAATCAGCGTGATCTAGCGTTGGCTTATTCCCCGGGGGTAGCAGCACCCTGCGAGCTGATAGCCAAAGATATTGCATTTGCTGCCCAGTATACTGCTAGGGCGAATTTGGTCGCAGTTATCACTAATGGTAGTGCGGTCCTCGGATTAGGAAATATCGGGCCATTGGCCGCCAAGCCCGTAATGGAAGGTAAGGGAGTGCTATTTAAGAAGTTTGCTGGTATCGATGTTTTTGATATTGAGCTCAATGAATCGGATCCGGATCGGCTCGTTGACATCATTGCGAGTATGGAACCGACGTTTGGTGGAATAAACCTTGAAGATATCAAGTCTCCAGAATGTTTTTATATCGAGCGCGAACTGAGAAAACGGGTAAAAATTCCAATTTTTCACGACGACCAACACGGCACAGCGATAATTACGTCAGCGGCGATTAAGAACGCTCTTAGCATCGTCAGAAAGGACATACAAAACGTCCGCTTAGTGACTTCCGGCGCGGGTGCAGCTGCGATAGCCTGTGTCAAACTACTCGAGGCCATTGGGTTGTCGCGTGGCAACATAACCCTCGTTGACCGAGCAGGTGTCGTCTATAAGGGTCGGGACGGAGAGCGGATGGATGCGCACAAAGCAGAGTATGCCTGTGACACCGATGCCCGAACTTTGGATGAGGCAATTCGAGGTGCTGATATTTTTCTTGGGTTATCTGCGCCGGGAGTATTGACCACAGAGATGGTTAAGCAGATGGCCGAGCGCCCCATCATTCTCGCGCTGGCCAACCCAACACCAGAGATCATGCCTGCAGAAGCGCGGTCGGCCAGAAGTGACGTAATTATCGCGACCGGCCGTTCAGATTATCCAAATCAGGTCAACAACGTCTTGTGTTTTCCTTACCTATTTCGCGGTGCTTTGGACGTTGGAGCAACCGAGATCAATGAGGCGATGAAAATTGCTTGCGTCGACGCATTAGCTGAGCTGACGATGCACGAAGCATCAGAGGTGGTACTGGCAGCGTATAGCGGGGAGGATTTAAAGTTTGGTCCAGAGTACCTAATCCCAAAGCCGTTCGATCCACGTCTTGTGTCTATGCTTGCGCCCGCGGTGGCAAAAGCGGCAATGGAAAGTGGTGTAGCCACCCGTCCGCTACTCGATTTAGACGCTTATCGCCAAGAAATGGAAAAGCATGTTTTCCAATCAGTTTTACTGATGAAGCCACTGTACGACCGAGCTAAGTCAGAGCTAAAACGTCTTGTCTATGGAGATGGCGAAGAGCCAACAGTGTTGCGCGCAGTCCAGACGGTCGTGGACGATGGCTTGGCGATGCCAATACTCGTAGGGCGCCCGACTGTGATAAGGCGGCGGATCCAGCAGCTCGGACTGCGACTTCAATTGAAAAGGGACGTTGACGTAGTAAATCCCGAGTCTGATCGGCGGTTTAGAGATTATTCCGAAGCTTACTTCCAGATAATGAAGCGGCAGGGCGTGTCAATCAGTGATGCTCGGCTGACAGTACGCACTAATCCTACGGTTATTGCGGGACTGCTGGTGAAACTTGGTGAAGCTGATGCGATGTTGTGCGGTATGCGCGGCCACTTTGGAGATCATTTAGACCAACTTATCGCGATTCTTGGCAAGCGTGACGATATTTGTAGTGTCGCGACGATGAACGTTTTGGTGCTACGAAAAGGGACATTTTTCATTTGTGACACACACGTCAACGACGCTCCTAGTGCGGAAGTTATTGCCGATATGACGCTCATGACTGTAGGACGGGTAAAGCGATTCGGGGTTACTCCGAAAGTTGCTTTATTGGCAGCCTCGAATTTTGGAACTCGAAAAAGCGAATCGGTGAATCGAATGCGTGACGCCTTGGCGTTAATTTTGGCAGCAGACCCTAACCTCGAGATCGACGGTGAGATGCGAGCTGATACCGCTTTGGTGCCTGCGATCCGTGAGCAGATCTTCAAGGACTCTTATCTTGAAGGGCAAGCGAATGTTTTGATCATGCCGAGCGTTGATGCCGCTAATATTGCGATGAATCTTTTGACAGTGCTAGGCGAAGGTGTAGCGGTAGGCCCAATCACCCTAGGGCTAAAGCGGCCGGCGCATATTTTGACTCCATCGGCGACAGTACGACGTGTTATAAACATGAGTACGCTTGCTGTGGTCGATTCTCAGCTGGAGCTCGGCTGATGTTATATCGAACAGTACTGGCGATAAATGAGGTGCAGTAGCCAGAAAAAATGGTTCTCAAGAATCAGTGCGGCCCCAGTTTACTCTTAATCGCCAAAATGCGGCGAAAATTATTCCGCAAAAGCAAGCGAGAGACCATTCAGCGATCGAGAATGATAAGAAGGTCCAAGAGACCTCTGCGCAATCTCCGGTTCCCATCAGAGCCTTCACAATCGCTTGGTGCAGAGGATATATTTCCAACATGAATTCGAGTCCCGGACCGCATTCTGGGATGAGTTCAGGTGGTAGGTGTTGCAACCAAGTCTGACGGCCAGATATCACTGTACCTAGTGAAGCGGAAATAATTAGGGCGGCACAATAGAGTATCCCTGCGACGCGCGCTGGTCCTTGAATTGCGGCTCCGAGGGCGATCACTATAATTGCGATATAGCAGAGCCGTTGAAGGATACACATCGGGCATGGCACGAGGTTTTGATAGAACTCTAAGTAATACCCGAAAGATAGTAAGCCCATGCAACCGATTACTATTAGAAGAAAAAAAATGCGGTTTGAAAGGATCATAGTTGACGTTCAAATCTTGAGTTGATCATAGACAGTCATAGCGGTTTTCAAGCCATTCTATAACGCAATCGTCAATCCAATATTGTGGTTTGAATGGGTTGCGGCCATACACAAAACCGACGTGCCCACCATGTTCGGTTAGGATCATCTGTGTCGAGATCGATAATTCATTATTTTTCGGGATCGCATCGATCGACAGAAATGGGTCATCATTCGAATGGATGATTAAAGTCGGAGTGGTAATGCTCCCAAGGTACTGTCGACAACTCGAATGAGTGTAGTATTCATTAACATCCGTGAATCCGTGTAGTGGCGCTGTAACATTATTGTCGAACGAGCGAAAGTCATTCCAGCGTGCTAGTTTATCGAGTGGGATTGGGGCCGATCTTATAGAAAATTTAACGCGGATCTTGTCTTTTAAACTGCGTACGAGGTAGCGTTGATACAGTTT
Source organism: uncultured Enterobacteriaceae bacterium (assembly GCA_964342175.1). Lineage (GTDB taxonomy): Bacteria > Pseudomonadota > Gammaproteobacteria > UBA11873. The sequence goes on from CAYFFH010000041.1 coordinate 12,361, forward strand.
TGATAGACCGCGGTTAAGTCGATCCGCGGCCGCTGCGAGATCAAATGGTACAGAGACGGCCGCGGCCGCGGTAAGTTTAGAATTAGTCGCTGATTGTCCTAAATACTTTAATAGTACATTCCCGCCTAGTGAGTAGCCGATCGCCATGATCGGCCGTTTGGGATAACGTTTCACAAGTGTCGAGAGGAGGAATTCTAGATCCCCGGTATCGCCCGAATGGTAACTGCGGTTAAGACGGTTAGGTTCGCCACTGCAGCCACGAAATAGCATTAGGAGTCCGCCCCACCCGCGTTGCTCTATTCGTTCTAAAATTGCCCCAACATATCTCGAGCGAGGCGAACCTTCTAGACCATGTAACACTAATACGATTGGTCCTCCGGAAGAACCCGTCCAATGCAGATCAATAAAATCACCATCAGTTAGTTCAAGTCGCTCGCGCCGCGTTCTAAGAGATGAGCGGGGTCGCGCCAGGGCCGCCCATAAGGTTGGTAGATGCGGCCCTGGTAGCCACCACGCCGCCTTAAACTCGTTCATTATTATAGGGCCAGTCCGTTGCACCGGAGATGATGGTTTAATCGAAACTATACGGCAGGTCAATACGATTCAATTTCCGGGTATTTTCATTTTCTACGATCAAGTCTTCATTCCAAGCATTAAGTTCCACAATTGCACTGACAATAGATCTCGTTTGGGATACGCGCCGTGCATACAATACTCGCCCGACGGTGCGGTCGCTCTTCTTGGTGCGGATTGAGCGTTTTTCATCCGGCGCAGAACCAGAATCGTAGTTTGCCACCATTAGTCTCTTTTTTATTTCACCTCGGTACCTCAGCCGCGCTATGATCTCTTGCCCCGGATAGCACCCCTTCGAAAAACTCAAAGCGTCTAATCGATCAAGATTCAAATTCTGCGGCAAGTACTGTCCGCTGCTTTTCTCGTCAAGACGCGGCATGCCCCCAATGCATTCCAATGCAGTCCATATGTTTTCACTGATCACGGGAAGGCTTATAGCGTCCCATCTTTCGATAGCGGAGTTATCGTCGCCAATTACCATAAACCGGGGCCGTCCAGGGCCATGTCTAATTTCGGTTGTGTCCGGCGAACCCTGAAACGTAGTCCACAGATTGTTCTGCGTAGCTTTAATGTTTTCGACCACTGTATCCAGGGTAATACCAAATATTGAGTACGCGTCTGAAGCATCCTCCAAATGCACGTCAGACCGCATGACGTAAATTTTCAATCGGTGCATGTAATTAGCAATTTGTTGCTTAGGTAAAATTGCAAATATTCTTTCGCCGTCGGTATACAGTGTAAACAAATATAAGGCTCTACCCTTGGGATCACACCAGGCACTGAATTGACTGCGTCTTGATGTGATTTTTGCGCAATCAGTAGTAAATTGAGCATTTATAAAGTCATGTGCATCGCGTCCGGTAAAGGACACGAGTCCAAGTGACAAGAGTGGACATTTCGTTCCAGTTGTTAGCGCAAATTCAAATTCCTCCTCAGGGGCAACGTGATTCGTTACTTGATCGTTGGCATTTTCCAACACCGCTTCTTGTTGAATAAATTTAGTGAACTGAGACATGGAGGAAATCTAAACGCATTACACTACACATATTTCAATCGCTTTCCTGGCAAATTCGATTAATAAGCTGGGCTAAAATAGTAGACTTGGGAATCGACCTGCCGGTAAACCATGCGTATAGATCAATATCTGATTCACTTAATAAAGAGTCGAAAAGATCTTGCTCGGTAGAATCTAAATCCGAGTAAGATCTTTCTATAAAGCGATTTAACAAAACATCCAATTCACGCATTCCCCGACGACTGCGCCACTTCACTCGTTGTAATCGTTCGCCATTCAAATCGAGCGAGAAACCATGAGTTTTTTGATTTCGGCGATAGCTTGGCCAGGATTAAGACCCTTGGGGCAGGTGCGCGCACAGTTCATGATCGTGTGGCAACGATAAAGTCGGAATGGATCTTCAAGATCATCTAGGCGTTCGCCCGTCGCTTCGTCACGACTATCTATGATCCACCGATAAGCTTGTAAAAGTATGGCCGGACCAAGGTAGCGATCGCCATTCCACCAGTAACTAGG
>CAYFFH010000042.1:0-14278 GCA_964342175.1 uncultured Enterobacteriaceae bacterium
GTCCGCCCTTCTCCTTCTGTCCGCCCTTCTCCTTCTGTCCGCCCTTCTCCTTCTGCCTGTCCTTCTCCTTCTGTCCGCCCTTCTCCTTCTGCCTGTCCTTCTCCTTCTGCCTGTCCTTCTTCTTCTGCCTGTCCTTCTTCTTCACTTTCGGTCTGTTCGTCCTGCTCCTGCTCTTCCTCCTGTTCTTCCTCTTCCTCCTCCTCTTCCCCTTGGCCTTGGGTAGACGCTTCCGCTCGCTGACCAAAGCCAGTAATTTCTAGACACGAGCTTCCGTCGCAGCTATATGCTTGACCTGGCTCCACAGCTCCACTGAAAGTTCCGGAAAAAAGTTCCCATACGCCCCCATAACCCCTAAGCTGGGTACTTCCTTCGAGGTGAGACACTAGTCCGGAAGTACCTCTAATACCAATAGTCGCCACAGGGGTCGTGAGTTGGAAATTTCTCTTATTGGAACGGCCTATCAGCCCGGTGACGAGACGTATTCCGCCCTCAACCAGGTGAAAAAGACTCTTTTCCGTTCCATCGATGGTCCCGTCGTACACATACTCATCTAGTCGGTAGGTGGTGTTGGGTTGTAATGCAACAAAACCGCCGTCGGTAAAACGGACTTGTGCCCTACCGTTGGCAGTGCTGATCGAATCGCCACTATCAAGGATGTCGCCCCGCGCTAGAGGTCTAGTGACTCCATCTGCCCCAAACCCCTCCACTTGCCCAAAGGAGTAGACAACCTTTCCCGCAATAGCTAGTGCACTATTACTCACTGATAGCAGCGCGAGTGCCGTAATTAATGCTCGTAGGCTTTTGAATCTCACTCCGTTGTCACCTCGGTGTCGCATTTCCATAAACCACTGCCCTAAAAATCGAACCTTGCGGTAACCATCAGCTCGAATCGATCGTAGTCATTTGTGACGATGTTAGAATCGTTATCGTTATAAATTAAAGTCGGACTCAGGCTCAGACGTTTATCAAATTGAAAACGATATCCAAAGTTTAATTCGAAGAAATTATCGCGTCTTCCGACCAAGAACACCGGGTCAGTTCCCTCGTACACACTCCTTTGGTAGGTGAACGTGGAAAACATCGTCTGACGCTCAGATAATTGATAACTTGCACCGACGCGCGTACCGAAAAAGCGACGTCCAAAATGGTCCGCCGTGCCATCAACACGTTCGTCCTCGATACCCACGAAAGCGCTCGAATAAAGGATCGGGCTTCCACGGATCTTGGTAAACGCATGACCGAAATTCAGACCTGCCATAGCTCGATTAACATCTCTGATACTTTGCTCGGGATGACGCACAGCAGATGCTTGGAAGAATGCAGATACCTGATCTACGGCGGTCGGCGTGTGTTGCCACTCGGCTGAGATACCCGCAATTTGGCGATCCCCGCGCGCTAATCCGCCACCATCAAGCCTGACCATATTCGCATCGGCCGCGAGGCTAAATTTATGTTTCTCTTTTTCTAAAATCAGTCCGAGACGACCAGCCCCAGATCGCGCACTGAAGTCAGCTTCGTCTAGGGCAAGTCGGGCATCTAACTGTGCGCTTCCAAAGGCACTTAATCCAAGGTCACTGTCAATAGGCTTAGAAACACTTATGCCAAGCCCGAGGTTGGTTATTGAACTGTTAGCGGTCCCATCTAGCGTAAACGGAAGTCCAGGCGCAATAGGAACCACTAGGGATTTTTCATCGGTTGCACCGTTGACATTCGTATCGTATCCAAAGCCTATCTGCAGCCACGGCCTAAGCGTAAAGCGGGTTCTATCATGAAATAGTTCTATTCCTGTCAGATATCGCTCAATGGTCTGTTTTGCTTCAGGCGGTAAATCATCGATTCCCTTTACTTTTTCAAACTGAGCCTTTGCATCATCTGTCTCCCCGAGAGCGAGGTAGGCTCTCGCTAACTCTGCTCGTGCGGGCCCATGATTTGGGAATGCGTCCACGACCCGCTCTAACGCAAAAAGCGCTTCAACTGTTCTTCCAGAATCTAGAGCGGCTAAACCAAAGACATAGTCGAAAGCCGGCTCACCCTCAAGCTGAGGTTGTAATGACCTGAGTAGGGTAAACGCTTCATCAGCTTTACCTTCGTCTACTAAAGCCTGCGCCACTTCTATAGGGTTATCGCCCCCCGAGGTATCGCAGTAGGCTGAGTAGCAAAGAAGCGAGGATATCCCCAGTACTAACGCTTTCGAGATCCATTTGCGGATCGGTGCCCGTAAAGTGCGGGTAAGCATAGAACCGCTCATCTTAACCACTTAATCTTCATGTTAGAGCCCACTTTACCTGTGGGTCGCTTCTTGCCGTGAAAACAAATGTTCAATGCCCCCGGGGAATTCGCCTATATACACCACTCGCCCCTCCCACATCTTAGTCGAAACATTGATGTCCCGTTGAGAGCGAAGACAATTCGATATATTACTTCAATTACACGCCCGCTGGCATCGTTTCCCCCTCGTGATTCGAATAGCGGCCGCACCAGACCGATCAGTACGGAAATCTAGAAGATTTTAGTTCTATACATAGTGGCTCTTATCTGCAATTGTCAATTTGCTTGTATTGAGTATGCATTACATTGTAAAACTAAGTACCGGGTCTAGTCGCCGTACAATCAAATTATATTAACGCCACCTATAACTCGATAATCCTTTTAGGGAAAAAACCATGACCGAATCATCCGCATATATTCCGCCTAAGGTATGGAAGCCTAGTGATCTTGGTGGCCAATGGGGCAAAATAAACAGACCTGTTGCCGGCGCCACACACGAGAAAGAACTGCCTGTTGGGAAGCACCCATTTCAGCTGTACTCGTTGGGGACCCCAAATGGGATCAAAGTAACGATTATGCTGGAAGAGCTTATAGCGCTCGGCCATAGCAATGCAGAGTACGATGCGCATTTGATCAAAATTGGCGATGGCGAGCAATTCAGCAGTGGATTTGTCTCTCTCAACCCTAACTCAAAGATACCAGCGCTACTCGATTGCAACACGTCACCGCCGACCAGAGTATTTGAGTCTGGCGCTATTCTTGTTTATCTCGCTGAAAAGTTTGGTCAGCTTATCCCTACTGACGCGATTGAGCGTGCCGAATGCCTGTCCTGGTTGTTCTGGCAGATGGGAAGTGCGCCTTACCTAGGTGGTGGGTTTGGGCATTTCTACGCTTACGCTCCCGAGAAAATCGAATACTGCATTGATCGATTCACCATGGAGGTGAAACGACAACTAGACGTACTAGACCAGAATCTATCCTCTCGGCGTTACCTATGTGGCGACGAATATAATATCGCAGATATCGCCACCTATTCTTGGTACGGGAACCTGGTCCTCAACAATATCTATGAGGCCGAGGAGTTCCTTGATGTCACATCTTATACGCATGTAGTTCGGTGGGCGTCTGAAATTCAAGCGCGTCCCGCAGTAAAGCGCGGCCGCCGAGTTAATAAAACATGGGGACCCGAAGAAGAGCAAGTACCGAATCGCCACGATGCGGCTGATATTGATAAAACGTTCGACTGAGGTCGATTTGAAAAATATCCAAGCTAGCTCACCCGGAAGAAAAATTTCATGGAACCTAAAGCGACTGTGCTGATGACCACCGTCGACTCAGACGGCCTCGCCACGAAAATTGCCGAGACGTTGATCTCTGATCGCCTTGCCGCCTGCATACAACAGGTCCCGGCTAAAAGCCATTATCGCTGGGAAGGAAAGATCCAGTGCGATGAAGAGATAATGCTCTTTATAAAAACATCAACAAAAGGGGTAAGCAAAGCAATAGCTGCCATTGAGAAACTCCACAGTTACGACGTGCCTGAAATAATCGCGCTTCCAGTGCTTACGGGCTCTACTGCATACTTGAATTGGATTGAGAAAGAAACGGATGATCTCGTTGAGGATATGACTACGCTATGACTACACGCTTGAACTGCCCACGTGGCGTGCTTGCCATGACCGATAGGTTAACGGCAACCGAATTAATTAAGTTCGTCCAGTTACTCGAACGCCTCAATTATGAAAGTTTCTGGATCCCCGAGCTTTTCGGGCGAGAAATTATGGCAAATGCGGCACACCTACTGGCGCATACCGAGCGTCTTGTTATCGCGACGGGGATCGCTAATGTTTATGTCCGGGATCCCCACGCGACGGCACAAGCACGTCAAACACTTGCTGAATTTGCACAAGGAAGATTCATATTAGGGTTGGGTGTTTCAAATGTCGGCGTCAATTCCGCGCGCGGTCATCACTGGCAGGCGCCCGCAGTAAAGTTCAATGACTATCTGGATGCAATGGCCGCGGTCGAACCGACATTACCCGCGCACGAACAGCTGGGGCCCATGCTCCTCGCAGCACACGGGCCGGCATTGCAGCGGATCGCCGCAACCCGGGCAGATGGTGTGATGACCTATTTAATGTCGTCAGAACACACTAAAAAATCTCGAGCCCGACTCGGCGTAGATGCCGATTTAACGGTCGTCCTACCCGTGTTGGTAGAATCCGACGAAGCGACCGCGAGAGACGTCTGCCGCAGATCGCTCGCATACTATACTGGGCTTGATTACTACCAGCGCGAATGGCGAACACTCGGATTTAGCAAAGATGATTTCGCGAATGACGGTAGCGATCGCTTGCACGATCATCTCGTCGCATGGGGCACTAGTGAATCGATCGAACAACGCATCTCCGAACACGAAGCAGCTGGTGCGAGTCGTATCGTGTTGTGCCCACTCGATACCGGTTTCGGAGACGCCACGGACAGCCCGACGCTCAAAGGGTTGGCTCCTCGTTAAATCCAGCCGTACAATTCTTGTCTGAATTAGGCCACGAAGGGTAATAAATGGCGAAGCAAAACATCGTCGACTTTACGTGGGGCCACGCTAACAGCGGAGGGCAACATGACTGGCCCTTCGAGATGGCGTTACACAAAGGCTTCTTTTCAGACGAAGGCATCAATCTGCGCATCGAGGTTGTCGCTGGTGGCGAAGCACTAGCTCAAGCAATGGGCCGCGGAGAAATCCAAGTCGGTAGGATGGGAAGCCCTCCTTTCTTAACTGCAATCGGCGCCGGTGTGCTACCAGGTAAAATTATCGGCAGTAGTGTGATCCATAACCTTGATCACTTCCTGTTCGTTGTTCATCCCGACATTCAACAATTGTCTCAAATACGGGAAACCACGGTCGGGGTATTATCCCGCGGCAGCTGCGATGGTCATCTGATGCAGTTGGAGCTAAAGCGTGCTGGCCTCAACCCCGAGCGAGATGTGGCATACAAAGAACTGAGGGAAGACTATCTCCGACTGGATGAGCTGGCTTCAGGCAGGGTATCAGCCCAATTATCCCTAGAACCACTCGTGTCGGTAGGCGAGCAACAAGGTGTACTTCGGATCGTGGAGCCGGTTAGTCGAGTTAAGCCAAAATTTCACTGGGGGCTTTTGGTTGCACGTGAGGATTTTATCGCTGAACAGCCAGTGTTATTACGCAAGCTTCTGAGCGCCTACCTAAAAGGTGCCCGTTACTGCGTCGCCCACCCTGACGAAACCAAAGCCTTGCTCTGCAAAGCAACGCCGGCGCACCAACCGGACGCTATTGAGCTAGCTTTGCGGAGGGCACTACCTATATGGAACACCTCGGGTTTGATAGACATGGAGGGGCTCGGTATTGCCGTCGACACGATGCGTGAACTGGGCGCAATCGATCGGCAACTAAACCCTGAAAAACTAATTGATTTGAGCGGCCTACCCTAGTACAGATTATATTCTTTTAATCGTAAATCGACGTGCCATACGCACCTGATTCACGCAGTGCCCAATAATCCTCATTAAGCCTCACAGTCACCGGCCCGGGCGCAGTTTGCCGGATCTGCCGCCCGGCAATTTCCCGCACCGCAAGGGCACCCCCAGCGGTACTCGTGGTAAAGACTTCATCAGCCGTGTAGAGATCGAACGGCGTCATAGCAACCTCCTCGCACTTGTATCCTGCTGCGCGAGCGAGGTCGACAAAGGTCTGTCTGGTCACGCCACGGAGTATCCCGCCAGCCGGGGTATACACGACATCGTTTTTTACCGCGAAAATATTTGACGCTGCCGATTCACTAACGTTGCCAGTATGGTCCAACCAAATCGCATCATCGTACCCAGCACTCAATGCTTCCAATCTCACCAGTTGCGAATGCAATCTGTCCAAGCACTTGTACCGCGGGTCTAGACTGTCAGAAGGGAAACCACGCGTACTCGATATCATCAACCGTATACCTTCTTGCCGAGTATCTTCATCGGCAAGAAAAATATATGGAGCGGCCCAGACGATGATTGTCGCATCGAAGCTTCTCGGATCTGCAACGACCTCTTTGGGCACGCCACGGGTCACAATAAAACGAATCGTGGCATCGTGTAACTCATTTCTCCGGACCGTCTCAACGATAATTTTTTTCCATTGGTCAACCGACCAACCTGGATCGAGACAAGCCGCGAGCATAGAATCAAAAAATCGCTCGATGTGCTCATCCAATTTAAAAATCACGCCCTTCCAAGCAGAAACCACGTCAAAGACCCCATCCCCCAATAGAAAGCCTTGGTCGAGCGGCGATATCCGGGCAGTACTGAGCGACACGTATTCGCCGTTGATGTAGAGAATAGGATCATCATTCATTATTCTGACTCCCAAAATTCAAACGCTGCGAAAAAGAAAACTGTATATAAACCTGGCATCACACACCTACATTTTCATTTAATCGACTGATAGCAGCATCCAGTATTTTTTTTGCGTCTATTCAAAGATTCGGCACGATCATCTCGGCCAGAATTTCCAACTGCTCCCGATCATCGAAAACCGGATTAAGCAACACGTGCTCGGCACCCGCCTCGACGACTTTAGCAAGCTCGTCTAGACATTGAGCGGCACTACCCCAGATCGAATCACGTGTCGCCATATCCGCATTGCCATAACGTAAAGCGAACCATTCTCGCAAACGGTTTTCTGCGCGATTCCGATCATTATCGATGGCCAGGTACACGCGTTTCGACACGCGAAAGGTCGCCGGATCACGATCTGCGGCATCGAGCTCACGACGCACCACCTCGATTTGCTTAACGAATGCCTCCGTCGAGGACGACCCCGCACCCATCCAGGCATCGCCCAGGCGCACCGCGCGGCGTATTCCTACCTCACTGCGAGCACCGAACCAAATCGGTAGATGTGGCAACTGAACGGGCTTCGGATTCATTGAAATATTCTCAAAACTCCAGAACTCCCCCGATACGTTAGTCTCGTCTTCGCTCCAAAGGGCCTTCATAACGGCGACACCTTCCACAAAGCGTCGCATCCGGCGATCTTTCGAATAACCAAATATCCCCTCATCCACATGGCCGCCTGCCCCAATGCCAACATCCAGCCGGCCGCCACTCAATTGATCGATAGTCGCCAGGGTCTTCGCGAGCTGAATTGGATTTTTCAATGTCAACAACATGACCGAGACACCAAGACGCAGGTTTGTCGTCACGGCTGCCGCATGGGACAACAGACTCAACGGCTCAAGCAAGGGGAACTCGCCGAGTATACCCTCCTGCGTCCATGCGCTTTCAAACCCAAGGACATCCGCACGCTTGAGGAAATCGTGGAGATCCGAGAGATAAGTTGCGTTGTCGTCGATGACTTGGGGGATCGCAATCCCGCAGGGAATATTTCCAGTCAAGATAGTCGTCCTCTTAGTTTCTTAGGTGTAGTTCGTCGTAAACAATAGGGTACCGGGCGCGGCCCTGGTGAAGCAAACTAGAACTATCGGGTAGAGTGACACGGCAACAGTTATAAGCATCCTACGTCAGCGCAGTTAGTTCCAATGGCATCTTAAAGAAAATTTAGAAGAGAAAGGGAATGCGCTCCGTTTTAGGCTTTCATCAATGTATCAACCGCACTCTCAACCACGGTATCTTTGAAAAAGTCCGGGTTCAACTCTGTTTTGATTTTGACCGGGTTCGCGAACACGAATTTGTAAAATTGATCTTCGGTTAAAACACCGTCTTCAACCATTTCCCATGCTTCTTGTAACGCATCGCGCATATCAGGTAAATCGAAGTGACTAATATCAGAACCATAGACGGCATTGAGCTCCGTGCCAAACATGCTCGCCACTTGATCGAAAGCCCAGCCGACTGAGCGATCATCGCCCTCACAACCAAAATAGAAATTCGGCACAAACAGATCACGAATATCCTCGGCACGCTCGATTTCACAGGCCGACCACTCATCTCGATATTCGACTGGCACGTCGTACCCCCAAAGCAGCGCCGAACGGTCACCATCGTCCAGACGCGCGGCAAGTTCTGCACTGCCATAACGTTCAAACAGGTTTTTCATCGCCGGAAGATCTAAGGCCGCCGGATTACAGTGTTCGATTGTCTCGAGATTGTGCTTTTGCCAATGCCCGTGTAAGTCGTTCAACAAAGTGCAAGCCCAACCCACGCCGCCTTCCAAAAAGGTACACCGAAATTGAGGATAACGTCGAGTAACGCCGCCAAAAAACAATGCTTTACACAACGGTTCGGCTGCTGCTGCGAAATGGCCAATATGGTTATACATGAAGTTAGAGATCGATCGTCGACTGCCCCAATTAACGCCAACAGAATGGAACGTTGGGGCGATTTTGAGTTCGATGCATTTCTCCCAAACAGGATCGTAGTCGTACTCGCTATCGATACCAAAAAAGTCAAGCCACGTCGCATGTTTTGCCACTTCCGGCGGTGCCCCGGCCGCGGCCGGGATCGGTCGAGTTGCATAGCCCGCCAACATAGCGACCTTCATCTCGAGCTCACCAACCGAATGCTCGAGTTCGGCGATTGCTTCCTTCGGTGTGTGCATGGGAATAATGGCAGTGGGTGTAATGCGATCCGAAAATTCCGCATATACTTCCGCGTGAAAATTGTTAAACGCTCGACACGCAACGCTCCGCAACTCGTCATCAGGAAGGTGCAACGCGCCAAAACCTAAGCTCGGATAAACCATTGTGAAATCGAGACCCATTTCGTCCAATCGCTCATACATTAGCCGTGGAAGCGAACTCGTCGCGCGATCCAGTGTGTTCTTTATCGGGTGAACCCACCAATGCGGTCGCGTTACTCGTTTTTCTCTGCGTTCCTCGGCCGACATATCAAACCAGATAGGTTTATAGAAATGGCTCATTTTCTTAAAACGCTCTACGGCACCACTACCCCCCACATCGCGGAGGTAATCAAACATAAGCGGTTCGAACTCTGAGGCATGACCGTCGGAGTCGACAATCGGATGATTGAGGCGTTCACGGATCGTCGCGGATTTAGTCCGTACCTTGGATGCCATAAATTCCCCCCAAATATTCGAACGACAGTTTAAAACACTATCAGGTTTTTCAATTTACGATTGTGAAAAATGGAAGGGTCCGGGGCAATCCGCTTCCCTATACAAAAGTTAGCCCACCGTCGGCCTGCAAACTCTGGCCGGTTATGTAACTTGCTTCTTCTGAGCAGAGGAACAGTACGGGCTTAGCGAGATCATGGATCGTACCCTGACGCTGTAACGATTGCCGTGCAGTGTATTCCTTGAAGCGTTCGTTTGGTACCGAGGGGCGCTCGATCTCCGTCTGCATAACTCCAGGCCAAAAGGTATTAACAGTAATATTCCACTGCCCCAGCTCCCGTGCCATCGATCGACTCATCCCAACCATCGCGGACTTGGTCGTGATGTAGTGCAGGTAATTAGGTAGGCCCATCAGAAACGTTGCCGAAGACACGTTAACTATCCGACCCCAACGCGCTTCCTGCATTGCCGACACCACCGCGCGAGCACAATAAAACGCACCAGTGATATTAACGTCGACAGCCGCCTTCCATTCGTCAACCGGTAGCTCCCAAAAGGGTGCCATAGTGATTTTAGAGAAGACCGCCGCATTGTTGATCAAACAATCGATGCGACCGCGTTGGGAAAGTACCTTATTCACCAGCCTCGTTACCGAATCGAGGTCCGTAACGTCAACTTGAATGGCCAACGCGTCGCCATGCTTGGTGCGGACCTCGTCAGCTACTTTTTCTCCGGCTTCACCGTTGATTTCGGCGATTACCGGGATCGCCCCTTGCGCCGCAAAATAATGTGCGTACCCTCGTCCAATGCCCTGACCGGCACCCGTTATAATCACGACACGATCCTTAAGTGTAGGGTATGCTGCCGATTTATCGACCTCGAAATCGCTATAATCTACCTTGCCGATTTCTACCATTGTTCCCTCCGTTTAATTTAGAGTCTTAGCACAGAATAAATATGGGGAGCACATCGACCCGATCGAAAAGTCAGCTCCGCAAGTAAGAAGCACCGTTAACATCGATGATAGTACCCGTCGTGTACTCAGCTCCCTCGCTCGCAAGAAATAATACCGCGTGAGCTACTTCCTCTGGGCGCGCAACTCGATGCATCGGACTCTCGGCGCGGATCGTGTCACCGTCGGGGCCATCCAACGCCTCTTTAACCAGATCCGTTGCAACGTAGCCAGGTGCAACGATACCAACAAAGATCCCATACGGCGCCAACCCCACAGCCAAAGATTGACCAAGCGAAGTCATCGCAGCTTTGCTCGCAGCGTAGGCAGGATAGTCATGTGCCCCACGAAACGCTGAACGAGAGCCCATCATAATGATGCGTCCGCCGCCGGAATCCATCATGCTACGGGCTGCACAGTAGGAGATGTTGGCAGTGCCGACTAGATTAGTTTTCAAGTGATGCTCCCAAGAATCCTGCCAATTCTGGTAGCTCACGATAGTCGGGTCGTGTAGCCAAAATAAACCAGCATTGTTTACTAGGATGTCCAGACCGCCTAATTCTTCGATTGTGTTTTGTACCGACCGCTCAACCTCATTGGGATCTGTAATGTCTGACTGGAATGCTGCATGGGGCCCGCCGTTTAACCCAGCTACGGTTTGCTCGGCGATTTTCTTAGAGGTTTTATAGGTGACGGCAACCTGCGCGCCAGCGTCGGCGAACGCTTCTGCCACCGCTCGGCCGATTCCACGGGCACCGCCGGTTATCAGCACCTTTTTACCTTCAAAATTCATCAAACCCTCCGCTCCCATTCGCTCTACTAGCTTAGCGTTAACAGTGTTACATTCACACGGGCGATGTGCCAATGGATAAGGAAGAATGTTGAAACGAAGTTACCGGGTGGCTGTTGATGTTGGCGGGACGTTCACGGACTTGATTGCCGAAGGCGATGATGGGGAGCTCATCCGGGCCAAGGTTCCTACCACCTACCCAGACTTTCAGCGCGGGGTTCTCGAGGCCGTTCGTGCTGCAAAAATCCCGTTCACAGATTTCAGCCTCTTCTTGCATGGCACCACCCTAGCGACCAACGCGGTGATTGCCAGAAATGGTGCAAAAACCGGCCTCGTAGCGACCGAAGGCTTTCGAGATCTGATTGAGATAAGGCGTGCGAATCGGCCACGTGAAGGGATGTATGACGTTGCTTGGAATCCTGCACCACCTCTAGTCCCGCGTCGCAACCGCCTTACAGTTGTTGAGCGAGTAGACTATCTCGGGCGGGTCGTCACACCGTTAGATGAAGACGAAGCTCGAATCATCGGCCGCGCGTTTCGCAAACGTGGTATCGAATCCATTGCTGTTAGTTTTCTTAATGCTTTTCTATGCCCTAATAACGAACAAGCGATGGCTCGCATCTTGCGCGAAGAATGTCCTGGTGTATTCATCACTCTATCGTCGGACATTATTCCGGTGATTCTCGAGTTCGAGCGGACTTCGACGACGGTCCTTAATGCCTATGTAGAGCCAATCGTTCGGCGTTACATGAAAAATCTGAGGGATGACTTTCAAAGCGAGGGTTATGAAGGCGAGATCTTGGTGATGCAATCATCGGGTGGAGTCACCACTGCCGAGGGTGCTGGCGAGGGTGCCGCACGGACGATTATGTCAGGACCGGCCGCCGGAGTTATCGCTGTACAAACGTTAGGTGAGGAGATCGGGATAGAAGATCTGATCGGCTTTGATATGGGAGGCACTAGCGCCGACATTGCAACGATCCATGGAGGCCAGGTTCGTATTACGCAGGAATCCGATATCGATTTTGGGATTCCAGTCCTACTTCCAACTATCGATATTGCAACCATTGGTGCCGGCGGCGGCACGATAGCCTGGATAGATGACGGGGGTATATTGAAAAGTGGACCACAAAGCGCGGGTTCGACTCCCGGACCCGCTTGCTACGGTGGTGGCGGTACAGCGGCGACAAACACCGATGCGAACCTTGTATTGGGTGTACTGGATCCTACAGGTTTCGCAGGTGGATCAATGGACTTGCATGTCGACTTAGCACAAGCAGCGGTGGGCAAACTTGGGGATCAATTGGGACTCGATCCCGTTCGGACAGCGAGCGGCATCATCCAAGTCTCTAATGGCAATATGGTGCAAGCAATCCGGCAGGTCACTACAGAACGTGGGTATGACCCTCGCGATTTTTCGTTGGTTGCGTTCGGTGGTGCCGGACCATTGCATTGCGCAGATCTTGCCGCACAAATGAGTATCCCGAGGGTTGTTGTGCCTCCGGATCCTGGGCTTACCTCTGCACTTGGACTGTTGTTTACTGACGTACGCTGTGATTTTACAAAAACTTTTCATCGGCGCACGGACCAGTTGCGTTGTAAAGACGTGGAGAAGGAGTTCGCGGCATTGGAATCGAAGGCACGCAGTCGGCTACGTGCGTCTAACTTTGAAGATTCGCAGATCCGCATAGAGCGGATAGCGCAGCTTAAGTACTACGGTGGATTCGAAGCGGTAGCGTTACCGATAACAATCGTAGGAGAAACGTTCGATCAGACGGCACTAGACGACATGCTCGCACGGTTCGCGACTGAGCACGACCGTGAATATAACTATTCGCTCGACGACGTGCCATTGGAGATCCAGTTGGTGCAGGTGGTCGCCTATGGGTTGATCGATCGGCCGGAAAGGCGCTCTACCGGAAGACTTTCGGTTTCGGACGGAGATATCGAAGCCGCACTTACGAACGAACGAGAAGTTTTCTTCCATGAGTCGGACGACTTTTTAAAGACCCATATTTATGACCGAAATCTACTTACGGCCGGTGCACATGTGCGCGGTCCAGCTATTGTTGAGCAGATGGATTCGACGGTTTTGATCCGTCCGACGATGAGTGCGGTAGTTGATGAGTTTGGTAATCTGATTGTCGATACGGTGGGTGCTCGTGTGTAGGTGTATATTTATCCGCGTGCAAAGAGTTAGTCTATTGAAACCTGGATCGGTCCCAATATGACGTCGGTGGCTTTGGAGATATTCGGCAATGCGTGAACGCGTTCAATTCAGCCCGGAGATGGCAGCCGCAGGAATCGATTCGATTTCATTTGAGGTAATTCGGGGTGCGCTGCAGGCGGTATGTAACCAGATCGGCGTTGTACTCGCCAAGGGCGCATTATCGATGGTAATCAATCAGGGGCGCGACTTTAGTGCCGCGGTGCTCACACCAACAGGCGATCTGGTGATGCAGGGAGAAGATGATTTCCCAAACTTCACTGTCATTCAACCACTGTCGACTAAAGCAATACTCAAGGTTATCCCGGCCACCAGTATGCGTGAGGGTGATGTCTACATCTGCAACGATCCTTACCTTGGCGGCACACACAAACCCGATGTCCGTATGTGCCGGCCCGTATTCTTCGAGGGTGAGTTGGTTGCTTTTGTCTCGAACTCTGGACATTGGCCCGACGTCGGTGGGCAAAGCCCGGGGAGTTTCCCGGTGGACGCGTGCGACATTATTGCCGAGGGCTTGTGTATTCCCCCACTAAAGATTGCTGAGAACAATGAAATCGTAGCTTCCGTGGAAAGCCTTATCTTGGCAAACGTGCGACTTCCCGTGATTACCCGCGGGGACATGCGGGCCATGGTCTCCTCACTTCGAACGGGAGAGCGTCGTTTACTTGAGCATTTCGAGCGTTACGGCAAGCATGTCATGAGTGCCGTTATGCAAGAAAACATTCGTTATTCGGAACGGCTTCTACGTGCCGCGGTTCGCAAGTTACCAGAAGGCGAATATACCTGGGCGGATTACATTGATGAGGATCCGGGCAAACCCGAAGGTGAACGTACCCCGCTAAAGGTGCAATTGACCGCGAAGATTAAAAAGGGTCGCCTCATATTTGATTTAACTGGCTCTGATGAACAGGCGACTAGAGCCGAAGATCGAGACTGTTTTTATGGTTCCCTCTGAGGAGTATTCGTATCTTAGCTCGAGTCTTGTTAAGG
>CAYFFH010000043.1:0-14174 GCA_964342175.1 uncultured Enterobacteriaceae bacterium
ATCCTTCTTGGTCAGTACTTTAGATTTTGATACGGTGCGAGCGCTAAATGATGAATAAACTTTTACCGCTTCTCCCGAGCACTCAGGGCAAACATTTACTGCAGTACCAGTTGGCATTAGTGCTTCAAATCGGACATCACACGGCGGACATTGGAACTCATAAATCGGCATTGGATCCCCCTACGTAGTTATTAAAAATCATAGTATCTTTGCTGATCGTGACGTAAGCTTAATGCAAAAGCTACGTTATTCGCCATCGGTCGTAAAATCTATTATCCAAACTTGTTCCTTGATCGGGAATTAACTGGGGTCTGCACACGCACACCCTCCCAACCCGCCATTCCCGTTAATTACCCAGATAGGGATAACCACAAATAAATCGCCGCATAGGCACGCCACGGCTTCCAAGCGTTTGTTCGAGCCAGAATGTCAGATGGTCGTGTCATATTGAGTATCTTCTTTAGTCCAAGGTCGCCGATTGGGAACGCATCGGGCCAAGCCAGCACACGCATCGCGACATACGACGCGGTCCATTCGCCGATCCCAGGGAATTCAAGCAATTGATCTCTAACTATATCCGGATCTCCACCTGGGACAAGCGCTAAGTCACCTGTAAGAACAGCTTTTGCAACCGTTCGGATCGCCTCAGCTCGTTTTTTCGGCATACCAATTCCTGCTACCTGATCGACGGTTGCTCCAACAATCCGCCTCACATCCGGACTGAGCCGGGTCAATTTTGGCCACGGAGTACAGATAGGCTTACCGAAAGTTTGCACCATTCGGCCAGCCAAAGTCGTCGCCCCTTTGACACTAACCTGCTGGCCAAGGATCGCGCGGAGTAATAGCTCGAAACTATCATAGGCCCCGGGTAGGCGCATCCCGCAGTGATTTTTGATCGATTCCGTGAGCAGCGGGTCAGTGATAAGGTGCGCGTCGATTTCAACAGTGTTCGCTCGAGTATCGAACAAGGTTTTTATTCGAGTTAAGACAGTGACACAAACGGGCCGCAAGGTGTCGGACATAACTACGCGTAGCGCATTTATTGGCGACGAATGTTCCGAACATCCTAAAGGCGTAACGGCAATCCAGCCGGCACTACTACCGACTTGAACCGTGCGCAAATAGGTGTCTTCGTGCACGGCCTCCACCCCAGGCATCGCCCTATCTCCTAGAAACATCAAGAGTGTTTTCCAAGGAAGCGGCGGTCGATAGTCAACCCGAAACGATATTGTCTCCGGGAAACTAGTTGGGGCTAACCTTTCGAGCGAACTACTTATATTTCGGCGCAACGCACTTGGGCTAAGGCGATAGTTCGACCTAAATTGTCTAACAAGACCCGGCTCATCTCCAAACCCTGTCACTTCGGCAATATCAGAAACGGAAAAATCTGTTTCCGTCAGCAGTTGTTTTGCATAGAGCAAATTTTGTGTCCGTGCGATTTCGACGGGAGTGAGGCCAAACTCCTGCACGGTTGCGCGACGGATATCCCCCGCATAAACCCCGAATTCTGACGCAAGACTCTCAATGGTTTTAGCATTTAACGCCCCGTCTTCAATGCGCCGCAGCACAAGGCGCGCGAGTTTCGACTTCGCATTCACCTTTGCATCTCCGGGTGCAAGTTCAGGCCGACAAATTAGACAGGGACTAAATCCAGCTTTTTCAGCTGCAGCAGCATGAAAATAGAATGCACAGTCTTCTAATTTCGGAGTATGTTTATGGCAAATCGGCCGACAATAAATACCGGTTGGCTTAATCCCAACAAACAAACGACCGTCAACGCCGACATCATTGCTCGTAATTGCCGCGTAATGGTTAGCAGTCTTCGTGCCCATTTACCGTCGTCTACGACACGCTAGGGAATCCCTGTGAAGATTTCTTCCAAAACGCTGGCGTACGAGCAAACTATCATACCTTTCCCCGGGCCTTCGCAAGACATTTTCGTTAGCGTCACTCGAGCCCCAACCAGTGGCACAAGCAAAGTCGTAAATAGGTCCGGTGCACCGGCTCCTAACTCTCAAAATTTTATACCGAGGTAATGGATCTGTTGCGACACGTGAACCGTCATATGGCAACACCTCGTTAATATGTCGGACATCTACTAGTATTTTGAACATTTCGCGAACACGCCTGAGATAAGGACCAGGCCATACAAAGCTTCTCTATTTGGGATCCGTTAGTGGCTGTGCCGTATACGTAATGGTCGGGGCGGATGATAGCGGCGACGCAGTTATGATCAGAAAACCATTTTTCAAGGAGACCATTTTGCTCGACAACAGGGGTTGCATTCTCTGGAACCAGGCTATCGTTATCTCGCAACGCAATGCACTTTAGCCAAAGTTCTTCACAGAACTCAATAATTCTAGGTGTTATTACGCTAGCGTTTAAGGAGCTTCTAAGCACTAGTATTGGACCAGGGCCGACAAGATCGTCAAACCGCATTGCGACATTTTGCTCTTGGACGAAGGGTTGAGGAAAGACCGTACCAGCACCATTGGTTCCTCGAAAGATCAAGCCGCCGATTAAATCTGGGATCAACGATTGACGTGATCGTACGATCGGAGGGTCGCCAAATTCATTGAGCATTTTTGCATCGCGCTCTTGCGCAGCAATCAGGTCAAACTCACAAATCACACGGCCTAAACCTTTCGCGATTTCCGTCGTAGCGCGAACGTGCGGGGCACGCTCCTCCATATATGTATCCAGCAATGAATCCGAAGCCCGACCTTCAAGAACCCTTTCGAGCTTCCAGACTAAGTTAGCCGCGTCACGGAACCCCTGGGTCATTCCCTGCGCCATAAATGGCGGCGTCATATGAGCCGCGTCCCCAAGTAGTAACGTCGACCGATCTCGCCAGGTATTTGCGATGACGGCATGGAATTCATAAGTTGCCCACCTCCACAGCTTTCCGTCGCCGGGTTTTAGCCAGGGAGTTAATAAACTCCAGACAGTACTTTCATCCTCGAACGCCTTCGGGTCCTCGTCCTCGAGCAAACGTATTTCCCAGCGTCGATGGTTCTCAGTTCCAATCACGTAAGTAGCGGGACGGGACGGATTACAGTATTGAATAATGGTCGATGGTAGCCGTTTCAATGCCGCCTCAGAACACAAAACATCAACCACCAACCAGGGCTCATCAAAATCGAGTGAGGTCATGCCAGTACCTGCAATTTTTCGGACCGTACTAGCGCCACCATCGGCACCCAGCAAATAACGAGCTGTGGTCGATTCCGATTCCTGTCCGTTCTTCATTAAAATCTGTACACAAGAATCTTTTTGTTCGAACCCCAGAAATTCGCGCGGTACACGCTCTTCTACGCAATCAAAGCGACGTAAGCCCGCACGCAGCGCCGCTTCGAATGGCGGCTGTCGAAACACATAGTTAGGTGCCCAGCCGAGCGGGTACGGTGGATCTTGCATATCGAATCGACTGATCACCTTGCCCGCTACACCGTGATATTCGCTTGGCGCATACGGCGCAATTAAAGTTTCAATTGCGTTTGTCAGCCCACAACTCTGCAAAATCCGCATGGCGTCGTGATCAAACGCAATTGCGCGCGGCAACGAATAAATCTCGCTTTCTTTATCGATAATGAGAGTTTTGATCCCACGTGCGCCAAGCAGATTGGCAGATAGTGCGCCGACCGGCCCCATACCGACAACAACGACGTCAAACGCCGGGTCAGACATTAGTGTCGGATGGAGCCTATCCGTTCGCGAATACTTTCCTGCCATTCGTTTCGCGAAATGAAACCTGTTCGATTACGGCACATGGCTTCAGTACAAGCAAGGATCTTCTCCTCACTTTGCGAAAGGTCGAGGGGTTCACGGCAAGGTTGAGCCGAATAGAATGGAGTGTCGACATAAAACTCGATAAAATTGCCTTCCGGGTCAGGGAAGTACACAGACCAAGCATTGCCGTGATCAACCTGCTCAATCTTAGACACGCCACTATCAATCAATATGTCTAGGTAGTCTTTCAAATCACTAAGACTATCGAGCTTGCATGAGATCTGATTTACCGTGCTGTAACTGACATCCTCAGGGCGACCGTCAATCAGCACTAGCTGATGATGCTCTTCTGGATCCTGAGTAAGAAAGACAATCCGGGACCCAAACGATGCCACTCCTTCATCACTGACGACAAACCCAATTACCTGGCAATAGAACGACGTCATCTTGTCAATATCGGTAACGTTGATGCCTATGTGTCTTAACTTTACTGCCGGGAGCACACTCATGGTCTCATTCTATTCATTGGCTACAGGATTAACTAACTGCCCGACCCCAGGAATATGAACCTCGAACTCGTCACCGGCTTTCAAAAATAATGGCGGCTCACGCTTAAAACCAACACCACTCGGGGTGCCGGTAGCAATTACGTCGCCGGGACGCCATGGCAAAGCCTGGCTGACGTAAGAAATGATGTGCGGAATATCGAAGGCTAACTGATCGAGCTTACCTTCTTGCATTAGTTCTCCGTTCAAATATGACCGGAGTCGGAGCTCGCGATAGTCCGGAATCTCATCCGCAGTCACCAACCACGGACCGAGAGCCCCCGTGCAACGGAAATTCTTTCCCATACCATATTGGTGGGTATGGAACTGCCAATCGCGAATGCTGGCGTCGTTAAAGCAGCAGTATCCAGCAACATGGTCCATCGCGTTCGCCGGATCGATATGACTCCCACCTTTACCTATAATTACCCCAAGCTCGCCTTCGAAATCGAATTGTTCGGACACCTTTGGGCGCAAAAGCCTCTGTCCATGTCCAATTAAGGTATCGGCATAACGCTGAAAAATAACAGGATATTCTCCAACTTTACGCCCTGCTTCAGCAGCATGGGCAACATAGTTAATACCAACGCAGATAATTTTTGACGGAGCCTGTACAACTGGCAACAAAGTCAAATCATCAATATGCGCTCGCTGTCCGTCCATTTTGAGCTTTGAAAGATCACCGAGACGATTTAATTCGAGTATCGTTTGTAGGTTATCAATACCGGATTGTCGGTTCGTCAAATCAATGACGTAATTTCCATCATCTACGACTCCAATTGCACTCCCATCTTTATTTTCAAAGGACACCAACTTCATAACAAACTCCGTGTTCTAGATCCCTCAGTCGCGCCAGCCGCGACCACCAAACTCATCCCGTAATTGCGGCTCAACCTGTTCCAACTCGAGTCCCAGTTTTGGTAACACCTTCTCAACGAGTAGTTCGTTGCTCTTTAATAAACCATCAATTGGAGCTGGGCCTGCCGCTATCCATAAGACAACAATTTTCGTCTGTAAATCCTCAAGAAGCTTTTCCATCTTTTTCGCAACAGTATCTACCGTTCCACAGACGGAATAACCGCGTTCGCGAATAGTTGCTGGATGATTTGGAATGACACCCTCCTCGCCAGGGCGCCTCAAGGCTTCATTGAGACCAAACCAATCGTGCCAACGGGTCCAAATGAAGCCAAGACCCCGCTCCATGATCGCATTTGCCTCTTCTTCAGTATCCGCAACAACGATCTCACGGAAATGACCGACGCCCTCACCCCATGCCAACTCACGGCCCACGTCTTGTGCGGCTTTAGTGTAGAGGTCTATACATGCCTTTGCATTTTCTACGACCGGCGTAAAAATCACAGGCGTGACCTTTTCCCGCGCAGCCCACTCAATCGTTGCCGGACTCGTCGTAAAGGGAATAAAAGACTCAATCGTTTCAGGCTTTTGTAGAGTTTGCGGCGCGATTCCAATTTGCATCAGCTCGCCCGTATCCGTAGCCGCCATGCCGGGGGCCATGTCATAGGTTGCAGGGTGATTCCAAAGAATACCTTTTGGTGGGATTTCCCAATGTTCCCCATTATGTTTATACATCGGCTCAGCCCAGGAACGACGGATAATCTCGTAATGTTCGTTAAACAACTCACGATTGAGTCTGTCATGTTCGGCAAATTCAGGATCCGTCGGTTGTGTGGAGTACGCGTTCTGCTGTTGACCCACTGTAGCTACATGCCGTGATTGATACCCGCGGGCAAATCCAGCAACCATCCGACCCTCGGAAAAGTGGTCGAGCATCGCAAGATCCTCGGCGAGTAGTATAGGATTACGCGCCGGAAGTACATTACCCATTTGCCCAATACGGATGCGTCGCGTCTGCATCGCAGCCCAACTGCCTAGCATAACTGGGTTGTTAGAAAGCTCGAGTCCTTCAACATGAAAATGATGTTCTGAAAATGCCGCAAAATCGAAACCCAGATCCTCGGCCTGGAGTAATACCCGAGAGGTATCACGCAACCCATCTTGATAATAGGTCGGGTTTTGTCCTGCAAAACCCTCCTCGTATTGCGCCGGAGTTGCCCCGGCACTTGGGAGTAAAAAGGCTCCCAATCGTATTTTATCTGCACCCATCCAACCACCTCAACGTCCACACAGATTAATGACGGGCTAGCATAATAGAAGCGAACAACGTAAAAAAGACGTCAGAACGATTTTGTCTATATAGACTCGACCCCTTTTCCAAACCCATCAGTTTGATGTGTACGACTCAATGTCCACGAGATATTCCAACACAATCTGTAGATTCCACATCACCGTACTTGGCGCCAATATCAAAGAGGTTCCACTCAGGAACACCAGACACCCTATCACCGACAACTTCACGTACAAGGATCGGGCGAAAACCCTGGCGATAGCGTCTTCGGCCGTGTGGCACAGGCAGCAGGCCGTCGGAACCTCCGTTATGATCACGGTATCGACACCTTGGGCGCATAAATAGTCGGCAAGATACGTGCCGTAGAACGCGCTCGCGTCTGGTATACCTTAGAGTCCGCGGCGAAGATCGTTTCTAGTACTGAGTGTACTTGTTCTTCTTTTGGTGGCCCCATAAAGTTCTCCCGGTTTAATGCTTCAACCCGTGACGTCAAACGCAAAACCCGCATATCCCTTTGCGACTACATCAGCGCAGATGCTTCGATACTTTGGTGCTCCACCTGTGTACACCATACAAGTTTCGGGCTTACCCGGAATATTCGTGCCCATGTAATACGAGCGTCCTAGAGGCACGATTGTCTTATCGGATTCCTCTTTCGCATGCGCAACCCATTTTTCTTCTGCCTCGGCGGTCACTTCACATGTCCTATAGCCGTGTTCATTCATGTAAGCAATGCAATCAGCGGAAAATTCTACGTGATCCTCGATTGCACTCGGCATGTTATAGAAAACCGAAGGGCTCTGCGGTCCGGTGATGACAAACAAATTAGGGAATCCTTCAGTAGCGATACCCAGATACGTTAGCGGACCCGCCTGCCATTTTTCTTGAATTGTCTTGCCGCCACGGCCACGAATATCGATGTTCATTAACGGTCCACTCATCGCGTCGAAACCAATCGCCATTACGATGACGTCCACCTCGAACTCGCGCTCTTGTGTTTTTAAGCCTTTCACCGTCGCTCCAATAATGGGAGTTTTTTTCGCGTCAATAAGCTCGACATTGTCACGGTTATAGGTCTCGTAGTAATTCGTTTCCATCGGCGTGCGTCTCGATCCGTACGGATGGCCACGCGCCGCTAACATCTCCGCGTTTTTCGGATCATTGATACGTCCACGTACCTTACGACGCACGAAATCCGCGGCTAACTCGTTCGCTTCCATGTCAGTCAACACGTCTAAATAACTAGCATACGGAAGACGGAAACTCCCTGCTGCATAACGCGCTTCGAATATCCGTTCTCGCTCCTCCACTGAGTCATCCAACGCTCGCTCGCGGGTCTCAAACTCGAGATGGTAGGGGATACCAGCATACGATTCCCGCTGCTCGCGCCTGAGCTCTCGATATCTCGCTTTTATAGCTGCAGATTCCTCGGATTTAAGTGGGCGATTCTGCAACGGGGTCGCGTAGTCGGCGGTACGCTGAAACACCGTGAGATGTGCGGATTCTTCAGCAATCAAAGGAATAGCTTGGATCGCGCTCGCGCCAGTTCCGACGACTGCGACTCGTTTGCCGGTAAAGTCGACTGGCTCTTTTGGCCATCTGCCGGTCCAATACACCGCTCCTGTGAAATCCGCGAGTCCTGAAAAATCAGGTTCCCTAGGCAGCGACAAGTTACCTAGTCCAGAAATCAAAAACTGCGCTTCGACGCGTCCACCATCACTGGTCTCAACTGTCCAGCGCCCAACATCTTCCTTAAACAAAGCCGATTTAACACGGGTTCCAAATTGGATGTCACGCCGAAGATCGAATCGATCCGCCACGTGATTCAAGTAACGCAGAATTTCCGGCTGACTGGCGAAGTGTTCTGACCATGTCCAGTCTTGTTGAAGATCCTCATCGAAAGAATACGAGTACCAGTAACTCTCGATATCACAGCGCGCACCAGGATACCGATTCCAATACCAGGTGCCGCCAACGCCATCCGCCGGATCAAACCCACGAACCTTAAGACCAAGCTGATTACGCAACCGGTGGACGCTATAAAGACCCGCGAAGCCAGCCCCAATGACGACTGCATCGAGTATTTCGCTAGCTCTAGTGCTCATCCCCACCTCTCCTAATGTATGTTGCTTATAAGTAGAATCGCATAGCCACCACCCGAAGGTATACTAAGTCGTGTAGGAGTGTAAGGGGGCTCAAATCGCCAACTTCAATTTCGTCACCGAGGTTAGGGATACGATGTCGGCACGGTCAATGGCAATATTAGGTGGGATTTTAAGGAAAACGTATTAGAAGCAGCGTAGCTCAAATTATTTCCGCCTCTACTAGGAAAGAATTTTCAACCTATCGAGTATGCGTCACAACCCAAGGCCCTCATCGAAACCAAGCAGTAGATTAACGGTTTGAACGACTTGACCTGACGCACCCTTCCCGAGATTATCAAGCAATCCCACCACTAAAGCTTGGCCATTGGCGTCGTTGTGCAGAATATGTAATCGAAGTTCATTCGTGTCGTTCAAACTTTGCGGATCAAGATCAGACATCGATTGCCCGAGATCGAAATCTGCTATCGTGACAAAGTGCTCTTCACCATAACTCGATCGATATACGTCGTGCACATCACGCGAGGATGGGTTACGCGGTAGCGCCCATAACGGTAGCGGCACATGCACCAACATACCTTTATAAAAACGGCCTACTGCTGGCAGGAATATCGGTGGGTGCGAAAGACCACCCCAACGCGTGATTTCAGGAACATGCTTATGATCAAGATCCAAGGCATAGTCATAAGTCGTCGAATTTATCGGTGGCGCTCCGTCCAGTCCTGTTTCAAAGGCGGCGATAAGCGTTTTACCACCGCCGGAATAGCCCGAAATACCGTTGATCGACACCGGCCAGTCGGATGGCAACAAGCCTGCTTCTACTAGCGGATGAAGAATGGCGACCGCTGCAATGGCGTAGCAACCGGGATTAGAGATACGGGTACTAGTTTGGATCCGGCTACGCTGGCCAGGGTCATATTCCGGGAAACCGTAGACCCAACCCTCAGTTGTGCGATGAGCTGTCGAGGCGTCAATGATTCGCGTGGTGGGATTTTCGATCAGCCTGACCGCATCGCGCGCAGCCGCATCGGGTAAACATAAAATAGCAATGTCAGCAGCATTTAAAGCATCCGCTCTAGCGCTGATTTCTTTGCGTCGTACCGATTCGATCTCTAGCAACTCGATGTCTGCACGCCCAGAGAGGCGAGAGAGTATCTGTAATCCCGTAGTGCCGCCTTCACCGTCGATAAATACTTTTGCGGGCGTACTCACGATGGTTCTTTAATCCAGCAGATCTTACACATCTTCGTTGTTTAAGACCGTGTGCGTATGCTTTTCGGATCGTACATTGGCATCAACGAAGCACGAGCGGTATAGCTCCGATTAGCCTGCTCAATGGTATATCTACCCTGAGTAATAAATTCTGGCGTTACCCCTTCGTCATGATTGACATAACCCAGAGCCGCGCATGCGCCTAAAGTATGCGCATACCCAGAAGACATCGTGTACCCAACTCGCTCACCTTCACGCAGTATGGACTCGTTTCGGGCTAATATTGGCTCCGGATCATCAAGCAGAAACTGTACCAGGCGTCGCTTCAACACGCCGGCATCGCGTTGAGCAACTAACGCGTCACGGCCAATGAAACCTCCTGCTTTATCCCAAGCCGCGGTAAACCCCAGCCCCGCCTCCAGCAAAGTTTCAAGCGGCCCCATATCGTGCGCCCACTCCCTGTATGCCTTCTCGATACGTAGCGTGTTGAGTGTGTGATACCCACAATGTTTTAGGCCATGTTCCTTACCAGCCGAGATCAACTGATCGTAGACCGGCAAGGCCATCTCTGTCGGGACGTACAGCTCCCAACCAAGCTCACCGGTGTAAGAAAGTCGGATAGCCATAGCATTTTGGTATCCGATTTCTATGTTTTTCATCGTGCCGAATGGAAAGTTAGTATTCGAGAAATCTGTGCTCGAAATAGAACTCAGCAATGCGCGGGAATTCGGTCCTTGTACACTCAGCATTGCGTAGCTTCCGGTCACATCCGTCACAAGGCAAAACGCGTCGACGGGAATATTCTCATGTATCCACGCATGAACGTGGGTTTGAGTAAAAGCCGCAGTAACTAAGAGGTAGCAATCCTGAGCCAAACGCGTAATTGTGAGATCGGCTTCAACACCCCCGCGACGATTAAGGAACTGCGTATAGACGACCTTGCCAATCATAACGTCAATCTCGGCCGTCGCAATCTGATTTAGCACTGAACAAGCATCGCGGCCTTGAATCAATAACTTGGTAAATGAGGATTGCTCAAACACTCCGACCGCCTCTCGCACCGCCATATGCTCTGCACGATTGTTATCGAACCAGTTCTGGCGTCCAAAATCGTACTCGTACTCCGCCTTTTGTTCTGTCAGCGCATACCAGTTAGGGCGCTCCCAACCTGCTGACTCGCCGAAGCAAGCACCGGCAGCCGCTAGTCGATCGTGTAGGATCGATTGTTTCACGTTCCGTGCACTATCCCATTGTCGATTTGGCCAGTGCATCTGATACGCTATCCCCAACGATTCGTAGATACGGTCCACCACGAAAGATTTATTATTGTGGAACGGCTGAATGCGTCGAATATCGACGTCCCAGATATCCATCGGCTGGATACCGTCATTGATCCACTGCGCCATTACATTACCCGCGCCACCGCCGGATAGAATTCCAAGGGAATTAAAGCCGCAGGCTATATACAAATTCTCCTTGAACGGCGCACGTCCCATGAGGTAGTTGTGGTCCGGCGTGAACGATTCCGGGCCACAAAACAACTGGCGGATCCCAGTGTCTAGAAGTATTGGTAATCGTCCCATCCCACGTTCAAGATGCGGCTCCATGCGTTCCCAGTCAGGTTGGATCTCATCGAAACAAAAATTATCTGGGATGCCATCCACTCCCCAAGGCGCAGCTACTGGTTCAAAAAAGCCGAGTAATATCTTCCCGGCCTCTTCGCGAGCGTACGCCGCACGGCCAGGATCACGCAGAATCGGAAGATAGTTATGGAGTCCTTCGATCGGCTCTGAAATCAGATAGTAATGCTCAGCTGCCTGCAAAGGGATGTCGACCCCCGCACTCAATCCGACTTCCCGGCCCCACATCCCGGGACATAAAATCACTACCTCCGCCGTTATATCTCCGTTTTCCGTCTGCACTCCGACCGCACGCTCTCCCGCAAACAGTACTTCGGTTACTTTGCAATTTTCAATGATATTAACGCCGCGTTTTCGAGCACCCTTGGCCAACGCTTGGGCTACATCAGCGGGATTTACACGACCGTCATCGGGAAAGTAGAAACCGGCAACGAGGTCGTCGACATAAGCAAGTGGAAATAGTTCTTTCACTTCTGCCGGAGTAACTTCCCTGTTCTCGACTCCGAACGTGCGCGCCATTGCGCAGCCCCGCCGCATCTCTTCGGCCTTCTCTAAACTCGCTGCCATTTGCAGCGAACCACAGTTGATAAAGCCGGTTGCCTGTCCAGTCTCGGCTTCGAGTTCGCTGTATAGTTGCAACGAATACTGCGCCATTCGTGTTTGCGCTTCCGTATCGCGTAAAGTCGTTATGAGGCCAGCTGCATGCCAAGTAGTACCACAACTTATCTGTTTGCGCTCCAACAGCACCACGTCTTCCCAACCGAGCTTAGCTAAGTGGTACGCGGTTGAGCAGCCGATGACGCCACCACCGACGACAACAGCACGCGCGCGTTTTGGTAATGTTTTCTCACTCATATCGATCTAATGATGCTTACAAACCTATAATTAGGACAGAAAATACAGAAATCGGACGCTACTTTCCTCTATTTTACCCCTAAATAGTCATTTTCATGCACTAACCAGGCCTAAGTTGGAATTAATAGGACGAGGAGAATATTATCAACACTTATCTGAAATTGACTCGACGTGCATGAATACACAAATGTTGCGGTTGAAATCGAGAGAATCTTAAGGAAATTAAATCTAATGCCCAAGGGGATCCGACCGTCGCTCGCAGACATCCGACAACGACAACTCGTCGATTGACCATCGGTTAATTAGAGCGTCACCTGCCAGATCCGGTATACAATCGAAGCGATTTTACGAGGAAACATTATGCAACACATACTTGGCGTAGATATTGGAGGCACCTTTACCGATTTCTCTCTTTTGGACGGTGCCGGCAACATCTCACTGTGGAAGGAAGCGACAACACCAAAGAACCCGGCGGAGGCAGTGCAACAAGGGATCAAGGCACTCGCAGAACAAACGGGACTTGGGCTAGAAAACTTTTTAGAAGGCTTAGACTTGTTCGTGCACGGGCAAACAATCGCCACCAACACTGTGATCCAACGCAACGGGCCAAAAACAGCGCTATTGTGTACCGAAGGATTCCGCGACGTTATCCATTTTCGCGACGGCTTTAAACCAGAACGATACAATATCCAGTTACCACCACCTGAAGACTTTGTCCCCCGCTATCTCCGTATCCCGGTCGCAGAGCGGATCAAGTATGACGGTACTGTAGTAAAACCGCTGGACGAGGATACAGTGCGTACGGCAGCCAACCAACTGAAGGCTGAGAATGTTCAGTCCGTGGCAGTCGCGTTCTTATGGTCAATCATAAATCCAGCACATGAGCAACGGGTGAAGGAAATCCTCGGGGAGGAGCTGCCGGGTATCCCGGTAGTTCTTAGTTCGGATGTTTTACCGATGATCCGAGAATGGGAGCGCACCACCTGCACAACCCTTAGTGCCTACGTGTTACCCGGCATAGCGCGATACATGGTGGAGTTGGAAAACTTTTTACACGAGAATGAGTTCAAACACCCGTTGCTAATTATGCAACTTAATGGCGGTTGTTCAACGGTTAATAAAGTATTGCAACGCCCGATTAACTCGCTTGCCTCGGGTCCAGCCGCCGCGCCTGTGGCAGGCTTATACTGTTCTGAGCGAATAGGTATGCCTGACGTGATTACTGTCGATATGGGTGGCACTAGCTTCGATGTATCGATGGTTAGCGACGGCTCACCAACGTTGACCCGAGAGCTTCGTGTACACGATATGCCGGTTGGAGTCGCAGCGGTCGACGTGCATTCTATCGGTGCAGGAGGCGGGAGTATCGCGTGGATTGATAAAGGCGGCGCATTGCAGGTTGGACCTCAGAGTGCTGGAGCCGAACCTGGACCCGCATGTTATGACCAGGGTGGCACATTACCGGCGTGTACTGACGCTAATGTCGTTTTGGGCTATATCAACCCTGATTATTTCCTTGGCGGTCGACGAGACATTAAACCAGAACTATCTGAACGCGCGATTAAGGAACATATTGCCGAGCCGCTTGGGTTAAGCGTTCCACAAGCAGCGCACGGAGTGTTCCGGATTATCAACAACAACATGGTCGATGCCATACGCGTGGTGTCGATCGAACGAGGCATCGATCCAAGAAATTACGCGCTGGTCGTCGGTGGCGGCGCAGGCGCTATTCACGCCGGAATGTTAGGGCGAACGCTAGGCATGAAGAAAGCTATTATACCCCGCTACAGTGGCGTGTTTTGTTCGTTTGGCATGATCGTAAGCGACGTGCGCCATGATTACATGCAAGCGTTCGCTACAAACACCGGCCGGCTAGACCTCGACGGCGTGAACAAGGTGATCTCCGAACTCGAGCAAAAAGCAATGGACGACATGGTGGAAGAAG
>CAYFFH010000044.1:0-14172 GCA_964342175.1 uncultured Enterobacteriaceae bacterium
CACCGAAGCGTTTAATCCGTATTCATTGTCATTTGCCATCGCAATAGCATGTGTCTCATCATCGAACGGAATCACGACCACCACTGGCCCGAAAATTTCCTCGCGCGCCGCCCGCATATCATTGGTCGCATTCGCAAGTACAGTTGGTGAAAAATAATGGCCTTCTGGCAGTCCGGCTGGCCGGCCACCACCACATAGTAAATCGGCGCCTTCAGCAACGGCTCCCTCTACGTAGTCATTCACCGTGCACCAACTCGAACTCGAAATCAGAGGTCCCATATTCGTGTCATCCGCCATCGGATCACCGACACGAAACTGCTCCGTGCCATTCACTAAACGCTTAGTGAATGTCTCAAGTATCCCACGCTCGACGAATAATCGGGTGCGTGCGGAACAACTTTGACCCGCATTGCCAAAAGCGCCAGATACCGCCGCTACAGCGGCTTTGTCAAGATCGGCATCAGCAAAAACGATATTCGGACTTTTCCCACCGAGTTCTAACGATACGCGTTTGATGTCATCCGCAGATTGCTTTAACAATTCTGCTCCTGTGCGTGTTTCTCCAGTAAACGCGATCTTGTTAATCATTGGGTGGCGGGCAATCGTGTTCCCCAATTGTCCCCCCGGTCCGGGCAACACATTCAAGATACCAGCGGGTATCCCTGCAGCCAGCGCAATCTGCCCCAGAATTAGGCTTGTAATAGGCGTGTGGCTGGCTGGTTTTAGTATAACCGCGCAACCACACGCAAGTGCCGGCGCAGTTTTCCACGATGCCGCCAGCAACGGAAAATTCCAGGGTGTGATTTGTGCAACAACGCCGACAGGTTCACGCAAAGTAAAATCCAAAACATCCATGCCCATTGGAATCGTATCGCCGAAAAACTTATCGGCAGCGCCGGCGTAATACTCGAACACACGTGCGCTCGCATCCACTTCGTTGCGGGAATTAGCAAGCGTCTTACCGCCACAACGAGTTTCGAGTTGGGCGAGTTCATCAAATCTAGTTCTGATTCCATCAGCGATAGCTTGCAAAACACGACCGCGCGCAAAGGGTGCCAGCCTCGGCCAAGGCCCCTGATCGAAAGCCGTCCTTGCCGCAGACGCGGCTGCTTCCAAATCTGAGAGGCTGGCAAGGGCGACCTCAGCGACAACCAACCCTGTAGCCGGATCGTTAACTACGAATGTCGCTCCTCGTTCGGCGTCTCGCAACTCGCCGTTAATAAGAAGTTGGTAATTAGCGCTTGTCGATGTCATGGGTGCGTCCAGTCCTCAGTGACAATATTTGTGCAGATATGACTTCTTTTAACCACGAGACTAAGTCGTCGGCAATAATATGTATATGCTCGCCTACCCTCCCATGGCTAAACTCAGATGCATTACGGACCCAAACGGTAGTCATCCCGAGTGCCGCTGCTGGTCGCAAATTGTCCGGCACGTCTTCGACCAACGCAATTGATGAGAGATCGCCACCCACTGCTTTCGCAACTCGACGGTACACGGCAACCTCGGGTTTCGGCGAATATTCCGCGGCCACGATGTCAAAAATGCCATCAAATTGCGCAGCGCAGCCAAGGCGATTTAACACACGATTCGCATGATCCGCAGTGCCGTTAGTAAAAACAAACTTACGCCCTCGTAACCTTTCCAGAGCCAAATTGAGTGCAGGGTTGGATTTAACGACCAAGTAGTCAACGTCGTGGATATAATCAAAGTAAACCTCTGGTGTCACGCCGTGGTGCTTAATCAAACCGCGCAGCGGCGTACCATATCGCCGCATGTACGTCGTTTGCAGTTCTCGGGCTTGTTGTGTTGATGCGCCGAGCAGTTCACAAAACAAACGTTGTGCCTGGACCGACATTTGCTGCTGCAAATTACATGTCGCCGGATACAATGTGTTGTCCAGATCGAACAACCAATTATTGATATGTCGCAGCTTCTGCAGTGGAGTCCTCACTGCAACCGCTTCAACCATAAAATCACTTGATACCGACTACTATGACGTCACTTCATTGACGACTAGAAATGCACGGCAGGATCGGGTGGCACCAGGATGATCTCCTCGATCGTAACATCCTTGAGTTTTCCCTTGTTCGCAACATACATCATGACAGTCCGCCCAGGAAACTCAAAGGTTACGGTATAGACCTCGTATCTGGGATTCGTGTCAACACTTATCGACACTTTGGCGTTTTCGCCGTACATGTCGGTAGCGAACGAGTCCATCAGCGCCTTCCCTAATTCACGGACAACCTCACCTTCAAATTCGCCAGCATCACGACTCGCCCAGATCACCGTTCCGTCTCGAAACTGTACAATACCATGATGCACGTCGACGTCATCCTTATCGACAACCTCGAGTACGCCAGGCCGGATCTCTACCAACTGATATTTTTCCTCTAACTGGGAACGCAGGGTCTTTTCTGCGGCGCCAACTGTAACCGTGATTTCACCTATCTTAAAATCGCCAGCATTCGCCGAGATGGTCACGAGCAAGGCTAATATACTGATTAACAGGACACGCATCGTAGGATCCTCCTCAGAAAGGTTTCCCATAGTCGTACGGTGGGCAAGTATATGTAGACCACAGAGCATTTTTCAAGAATGCACTACTATTAGTACTAAAGTGAGCCAATGATCCAATGATTAAACGAGTCTTTCGAAGAATATGTGTGTTCTCAGGATCACGAGATGGATATGACCCAGCCTACCAACAAGCCGCCAATGATTTGGGCAGGACTCTAGCAGCACAAAACATCGAACTCGTGTACGGGGGAGGTAGCATGGGCTTAATGGGTACCATAGCCGATTCAACTTTGAGTTGTGGTGGTCGTGCTATTGGCGTATTACCTGAATTTCTAGCGACCGAGAAATTAAGCCATAAAGGATTAAACGAAGTGTTTGTAACGCAAGATATGCATAGCCGAAAAGCTAAGATGGCTGAACTGAGTGATGCGTTTATTGCCATGCCAGGCGGACTAGGTACCTTTGAAGAACTCTTCGAGATGGTAACTTGGGCTCAGCTGGGTGTTCACGCGAAACCGATCGGTTTGCTAAACACGAATCGGTTCTACGAACCGCTGCTTAATCTGATTGATCATGCGATCGAAGCAGGTTTTATTCACGAGACACATCGCCAATTAATGATCGCAGATCAAGATCCGTCTGCGTTGGTTGCACAACTTCAAAAACAACCAGAATTAGACTTACCGAAAATTACTGATCTGAACCGGGCATAATCTCGTTCGTATCAGCACTATCCTACTGTCAGCTGCAAGCCACATGGACCCATATAAGAATACCGCAGATCTTTATCCACTAAAGACGTACGGATTTGATTTAACGTAAAGTGTCGATATGAAAGTACGATTCGCCGTGAGCCCGCCACGATCTGCACTTAAAGATGCCGAATTTCCACTCTATCTCGATGAATGTGAACGCCTGGGATTTGACACGATGTGGTTGTCCGATATCCCACTCGGGGGGCTTGGCGATCCACTGATCAACCTAACTTTTGCTGCGGCTTACACCTCTCGTTTGAAACTCGGCGCAAACTTGGTCCCACTAGGTCGCCATCCCTATTGGTTGGCAAAACAACTCGCGCAGCTCGATCGACTTTCGCACGGTCGTTTGCTCGTCTCACTTGTCCCAGGCCTAGGACAGCCAGCTGAACGTAAAGCGCTAGGCTATCCGACTGGCAATCGCGGTAAAGTCGTCGAGGAAATGATCGGCTTGATGCGCAGTTGGTGGGCCGGTGAAACAGTGAACCAACAATGGCGCGGGTATGAGTTCGAAGATATCGTGGTAGAACCTACTCCAATGCAGGAACCACTCGAGCTGTGGCTGGGCGGGATCAGCGCAATGGCACTGGAGCGCGTCGCAAACCTTGCCGATGGTTGGTTGACCTCAGCCGCCACACCCGCAGAAGCCGGCGCCGGCCGCACTACGATCGTACGCCGTGCCGAGGAAATTGGACGGGTCGTCGATATCGACCATTTCGGAATCAGTATTCCGTATTGTCTAGAGGAACCTGAGGAGATCGCATTGGACAGTTTGCGGCGAAGAAGAAAGGACCGCGACCTAACCGATATCGTTGCAGTCGGCGCGAGCGGGTTGCGACGCCTCGCAAACGCTCATATCGATGAGGGATTGAGCAAGTTTGTCGTGCGCCCACTAGATGTGTTGTCAAACACGGTACCCTGGCGCGATGACTTACGTTGGTTGGCGGACGCAGTACTGCCGTTACAAGCGTGATTCGAAACCCATTGCTAATACCTCAAATCGGTCGAAATAAACCTAACTACCGTCCAGTTGATTTGTGGCGATGACTCCAGCATTACGGTCGTTGTATGTTTCTATATTTAAAACTCCCTCAGTTTTCGCAATAATACAGGTCACCATACAATCGCCCGTAACGTTACAAGCAGTGCGGGCCATGTCGAGAATTCGATCGACGCCAATAATCAATGCGATCCCCTCTACCGGTAACCCGACCTGACCTAACACCATGGTTAACATGATGAGGCCAACTCCGGGCACAGCCGCCGTGCCGATAGATGCAAGTGTGGCAGTTAGTACAATCATTAAATAATTCGCGAGCGTAAGATCGAACCCATAAACGTTCGCAATGAATACCGTCGCCACCCCTTGCATGATTGCCGTGCCATCCATATTAATGGTTGCACCTAACGGAACAGTGAACGAGGCCGCAGCCTTGCCCGCTCCCATTCTCGTCTCGACAGTACGTAAAGTTACTGGGATAGTTGCGGCACTGCTGGCAGTAGAAAATGCGAACGTTATTGGGTCGCGCATTTTCCGCAAAAAAATACCAGGATTGAGGTTTGCTAAGGCTTTTAGAATCGTAGGATAGACAATTAGTGCATGTAACCCTAACGCGCACATTAAAGTGATAAAATAGCCTAGTAGCGGGAGCATCAACTCAACGCCTTGAGTCGCAAAGGTACGGGCAATCAGCGAAAACACCCCATATGGCGCGAGGCGCATAATGATCTCGACCATCTTCATAATAACGACGTTAAGACCGCTGAACACATTTAGTACAGGTCGACCCCGCTCCCCGGACATCGTTATAGCAATACCGAACAACAATGCAAACACGATAACTTGCAGCATATTCCCTGAAGCCATAGCTGCGACTGGATTGGATGGCACCATATTAATAAACACATCCGCTAACGGTGGCGCTTCGCGACCTACGAACTCCGCCGTCGCAGTACTAAGATCAAAGCCTCCTCCGGGACCAACTGTCACTGCCAATGTCAGAGCTATAGAGACAGCAACCATCGTAGTGCCGAGATATAAGGCGATTGCCTTAATACTCATTCGTCCCAATGCGGTCAAATCTCCGAGGGAAGTGATGCCGCCGACAAGTGAAACAAACACCAACGGTACAACCAACATTTTTAGCGATGCAATGAAAATCGAGCCGATGACATACAATAATCCGTTGATGAGATAATCGTTGACGATCACGACGTCGAGCAAGAACATGTTTGCGACGACCCCAAAGAGCATACCCGCACCCATCGCCATCATGATTTTTTGAGTTAAATTTTGCATGTTTTCTCTACGCGCCACACGATTCGGAAGCGTCGAATATGGCGCCACCCATCTGATGAATTCCTTTCGTAGGAAATAATGTTATCCCATACTGATAGAACAGGATCGGTAAAAAATATTTAATTCGATAGCTGAGGTTCAATGCCATTGATATTAACTCATCAATTCAACATGTTCCGTACCGACAACAATTTACGACAGACCGACGTTTAGAGTCGGGACATCTATCTATATTGTTCTTATACTCTCAATACGTGCCCATTGCGCGGA
Source organism: uncultured Enterobacteriaceae bacterium (assembly GCA_964342175.1). Classification (GTDB taxonomy): domain Bacteria; phylum Pseudomonadota; class Gammaproteobacteria; genus UBA11873. The sequence continues at coordinate 5,848 of CAYFFH010000044.1, forward strand.
ATTGCAGGAGTTGCAGACGATGATACTTGGAGTAATTTACTCATGATACTTAGTTACAAAGAGCCGGCGAATGACAACTAACACTAGTGAGTGTGCTGAGCTTACGAAGGCACGGCGTCTCGTTCCAGTGATTGCCGCGCGCGCGGCGAAATCCGAGCGGGATCGGCGTCTAGCGGCCGATACAGTGCAATCAATGGTCGAGTCCGGTCTTGTGCAAATGGCGATCCCAACTGAGTACGGCGGGCTTGAAAGTCACTTGAGCGATACCTTAAAGGTAATCGAAGAAATCTCCTATGGAGACGCGTCCGCAGGTTGGTGTTTAATGAACTATCAAACTACGGCCTTCGGTGCGGCGCTGTTGCCGCCATCGGCCGCAACCGGGATTTTCGCCGGCCCGGAACGCACAGTGCCTGCCGGAGTGCTGGCGCCAACTGGGCGCGGGCGATTCGTTGACGATGGAATGATTGTGAGTGGACGCTGGGCATTTGCATCTGGCTGTGACAATGCAAACTGGTTACTCGGCACGGTGGTAATAACCGATGACGACGACAATCCCCAGTTCAACCCAGATGGTACGCCGCAGATACTGTTACCGTTTTTTAAGCGGGATCAGTTCGAGATCCTTGATACATGGCGGGTATCAGGACTGCGCGCGAGTGGTAGCCATGACGTTGAGGTTCGCGACGAGTTGGTACAAGAAGGCTATTGGTTAAGCCTAACCGATCCACCTGTTGTTAGCGGAACACTGTTTCAGTTCCCGGTCGTCAGCACATTTCCACCGGCAGTGGCTGCGGTTGCACTTGGCGTCGCACGAGCATCCTTCGAATGTTTTGTCGATATCGCACATAGCAAAGTACCGGTAGGGGGTACAACATCGCTGCGTGAGCTTGGATCCGCTCAAATTGACATAGCACGGGCTGAAGCACTTACCGATTCAGCACGTAGTTATATGTACGAGACTGTAGAGGCGTTATGGGCCATGGTTGATCAAGGACAACCGGCGACAATTGACGCACGACGCCGTGTCCGCCTTGCTGGAATCCATGCGGCTGATGCCGCGGCCAGCGCGGTCGACCTACTTTATAATGCAGCGGGAGCTTCGTCTATTGTCGACACCTGCCCGCTGCAAAGACATTTTCGCGATGTACATGTGGTTACGCAGCATATGCACGTAAGCGGTGGGGGCTACGAACGTATGGGAAAACTTCGACTCACGGACGTTCTTGATGGACTGTTGTAACGAGCTAAGTGGGACAACTATCCTGGAAAAATACCGCTAGGTTTTCGATAGTAACTCCTCTACTCCCTTACGGGAGGCCATACCTGCCATCCAATTAAACGTGCCTTCCTCGAGCATTTCCTTACCAGCAATAAGCAATGGGTTAATGCTTGCCCAATTAAGTGCGCTGCCGAGGCTAATCCTTTTCGCTCCTGCTGCTGTAAAGTCTGAGACGCTCACACCCTGAAAAAATACTGAGAGAACATTAAACGGTTTATCAATTTCAGCAACGATATGGTGAATTTGCGCGAGCGAACTTAGACCTGGCGCATAAAGAACATCCGCACCAGCCGCCGAAAATGCTTGCAAGCGTGCGATTGTGTCATCGAGATCGTCGACGCCACGCAACACATTCTCCGCTCGTGCAGTTAGTTGAAGTGGGATCGTCAGTGACGCGACTGCCTCCGCAGCCGCCTGAACTCTCTCTACGGCGAGGTTAAAATCATACAAAATGTGTGCGTCTCGACTGAAGTCCTCGACCGAGCAGCCAGCAACACCCGTTTCGGCGAGCCGTAGTAGATTCTTCGCCACAGTCTTCGGATCATCCGCGAACCCATTTTCGAAGTCGACGTTGATGGGAATAGATGTTGCCTGTGCCAGCCGGGTGCAATGATCAAGTTTATCTTCCAGAGTAACTTCACCATCTACACAACCAAGCACATTGGCTAAACCTGCGCTTGTAGTGGCTATCGCCTCAAAGCCTAAACCTTCTAGCAATCTAGCTGAACCAACATCCCATGGGTTGGGAATAAGGAAAGCATCATCACGTTGATGCAGCTCGACAAATCGCGCGCATTTTTCCGCCTGGCTTGGCATTGGCTTTCCTTAATTCATCAGTATTTCAACTAACTTCTATTCAATCCTGCAAAATGTGTTCGGTGAAAACAGCGCGGACATCCATTTCGTAATCTAGCCCGGTGACAGGGGGCCGTGCGTAGAACCACGTCAGACCTAATGCCGCCGCCCCTCGAGATACGATCTCATCGGCAAAAAACGAATGCAAATTATGTATGGTGTAAGCGTGCGTCGCCGTAGAATTATTCCAACTTACCCCCAACGCCGACATCCGGGCCCCCATTGTATCCAGCACATATAGCGCTTTTTCCCGCATCGCACTCGCAGAGTTATCGCCACGCCGAATAATCCGCTCTGCATAGGTTCCGTCGCCTTCCGGTACTTCAGCGGATCCAGAGATAACAAAGCTCGGTTGTACGACATCCGTTGCTGGGACGGTATAACAGAAAGCATGAAAACTCGGGCCAGCCGGCCGATCTATCTCCGGACAAACATTCGACCTAGCCACCGGGTTTTCATCGTTACTGAACAATCCCCAACGTTCGAGCGTCTCTACGTAGACACGATTGAATTCGACAAACCCCTCTTCTGAAAACGGCTCGGGCGAGCGAAGTTCGCAAGCACAAAATGCCGTACATGGCCTACCAATCTCTCTTAGGTACCCTTCGATTCGTTTGAAGCCCACCTCCAAATCCACCGGTCGCGTGAATCGAACCCGCTCAATCACGAACCCCGGCTCTGCAACTACCCCACCAGAATATTGAAATGGCCCACGGATGTATCGGTAGGCGCCGGACTCGAACGTTGCAACCTCTGCCATAGCTATCGCCTCTTGGTAATGCGTGAAGACTTCACTCTGCTAGGGTAGCGACGGCGTTGGAGATGATCAATCAGGCATTCGCATAAACTCAAATTGCTCCTGGGGCACGGACTCAATCTCTATTTATTCGCGACTTGATGGTGGAGCCAACAACTCGCCACTGATCTCGTCGCGAATTCCATCGTCATCTTCCTCGAGTAATTCTTCAGGCAGCGATTTTTTTGTCTTTATACCTAATTGCTTCAGTTTATCGGCACGCCCGATCAAATTACCCGTGCCACTTTTGAGGCGCTTATTTGCCGTCTCAAACGCTTCTTGCGCCTTACCCAGTGCCAGACCGATTTTTTCAAGTGAATCGAAAAAGTCGACAAACTTGTCATACATTTTTCCGGCTTGTGATGCGATTTCTAGTGTATTGCGTTGTTGATGTTCCTGTCGCCATACATAGTACACAAGCTTTAAGTTCATTAGCAGCATCGATGGGGAAACCAAAACTACACCTTTCTTGATTGCTTCGTCGTTGAGATCCGGTTGGTGTTCTAATGCGAGTGACAAAGCGGGCTCTATCGGCACAAACATAAACACGAAGTCGGGTGAGTTCACGCCGAGGAGCTCTTCATAGCGCTTGGAGGAAAGTGCATTGATATGCGCGCGTAACGATGCGACATGCGCGTCAGAGTGGCGCTTGCGAACGTCGTCGTCCTCGCTTGAGAAATACTGATCATAGGCGACTAGGGACACCTTAGAATCGATGATGATATGTTTGTTCTCCGGCAGGTATAGGACAATATCAGGCTGGTAACGCTTTCCATCTTCACTGATAAAGCTACTCTGTGCCTCAAATTCGCGCCCTCTGGTTAGCCCACACTCTTCCAGAAGGCGTTCGAGTATGACCTCGCCCCAATTCCCCCGCACCTTACTGTCACCCTTGAGTACTTTGGCTAAATTAAGAGCCTCACTATAGAACCCTTTTAGTTGGGAAAATTCGGTGCGCAATGAAGCACGATCTTTATTCTCACTATCATAAATATCGTCAACACGTTTACGAAAATCGGTTAGCTGTTGGCGTACCGGGTTGAGCAAAGACTCAACACTCATCTTACTCAGCTCGTTAAACTTTTCCTGCTTCTCTTCTAAAATTCGGTTGGCCAGATTCTCAAACTCCTTGCTCTGTTGCGATCCCAATCTCCCTTGCTCATGTAACTTCGCCTCCAGCCCTGCGTTGGTCTCTCTCAAGGTTGAGATTCTTTCCAAATCCTCCTCAGACTTTCCTTCAAGTAATTTGATACGAGCGTCAAGTTCGCTGCGACGGTGCTCGAATTCATTGCGCACACGTTCGGCCTCGCCAGATTTTGCGTCAAGTTTTTCATTCGCGCTGACAACGTCCGTCCGAGTCGACTCGTGCGCACGCTGTTCTGCTTCAAGTGCACGTCGTAATATTCGTTTCTGCCGTAAAAGGACACAAATACCGCCCCCTACGACGACGAGCATGATGAGCCAAGGAATATGGATGAGCCAGGATTCAAAGAACATAACGTGATCCTAAGCGGTTCTGCATCGTGACGCATCCGTTCTCCGCGATGCGCAAAAGTCTTTGGTACGCGAATAACGCAGTACCAACGTTAAGATGAGCTTTGACTTCGGTCTGAGGCATAAGAATGACTAGCAAATCTTCATCCCTATATTACCGAGCGCTCGGTGGGCACGAACTCGGCAACATAAAAAAAGCAACCCAAATTCCCATGTGACGAAACAGTTTAGGTCCTCTAGTTTGACCACTATCGTACATGAATCACTGAACCCTTGGCTGTCTGCTATGTACAACCCCCTCATTTAATCTTGGCTTAGCATTCACTTTTCTTTAATGCCAATAGTCGTGTCGACACACCCCTCAAAAGCCCATGATGCTGACAAATTTGACCTCTATTCCACCCTGAAAATTAGGAGCAGCAAGGGTTTAAAGGACGGATCTTTTCTTGCATCTTTGATCCATATATGGTAACTCATAACCTGCGATGAACTATATGTGGTCTTAGTTCGGCGCAGGGGTTAAATCACTTTCAATAAAAGGGGAAAGCAATGCTCGATACGGCAAAACGCTTTTTAAATGAAGTTGTGGAAATTGGCCTGCTGCTTATTGCGGTCGCGGTTATATTGCAAGTAATTTTTGGCGCAGCGGTTCCATTTGTCGGCGGAGACGTCGTCGCTAACCTGCTTGGCATAGTAACCACGTTAGGAGACGGAGGTTTAGTCGGCCTAATTGCTGTAGCTATTATTCTGTATTTGATCAACAAAAATTAGCAGCAGATAACCTAGGTTACCTTAATGTAGCCCCTGCATTTTGCAGGGGCTTTTTTTTGTTAATCGACACCTAAGGGACTCACTTTAAGAATCGTCTATTGCACTGGCATCATCTCGATCTTCTTCGATACTAATACCTATCCTACTTTTTAAAAGTAAAATTCTCTTGTAACCCAGGATTAATAGGCCCGTTGCGGAACTATGGCAATTTTCGAGAACACGAATGGTGTGGGTAGGTTCCTTTTCCACTTCAGATTAGCTACTTACTTGCAACGTTGACTATGCTGATTGATAGCTCGCTAGTTTGGGCAAGCTTGGTTTTTGAAATCTCGTTATCTGCAAGTAGTGCCAACAACAACTCCTTATCTGATTGCAAGTTCTTAATCTGCGCCTGATGTTTCCGACTACTTCTTTCAAGCGCATTAACAACCACTGTGGTCTTCTTTATCGGTTCCTGGTTCTTATGTTTTACCAATTCAAGACTACACCCGAGCGCCATCGCGGCGTAGCCACCCCGAATCCCAGAGCCGATCCTACATACTGAAACTCACCGCGCCATGGGCAGGTAAAGCAATTAACGCGGTGCTTAAGGCGACGCGTGTCTAGATATCCCCTTAGTAAATTGATGGTGCCGGCTGGAGGAATCGAACCCCCGACCTGATGCTTACAAGGCAACTGCTCTACCAACTGAGCTAAGCCGGCAATTGTAGGGTTGTATACCACGCATATTGGATTGTTAGATGATTTTGAGGAAGACCTGCGCGTGCCAAGGTCAACACGGCGCGTATTCTAACAGGTGGTTTATCGATACTACCCGGCCTCATTTTTATTCGAATTAATGTAAACAATCCTTCTACACGAACCTCGCCCATCACAACGGCAGTATACATTCGTGTCCCGCCACATCTTCGGTCGCGATGACAAGACCGCGGAGCACCAGATCTGGAATATGCCTGAACTCAGTTGAGCACAAATCCATTACTTGCTGCGCCTCGCCGCCTGTAATGAGCCACTCGTGCTCCGCACCAAACGACTCCCTGACCTTATTCTGCATCCTTTCGATGCCACCTGCGAGCGCGCCAATGCAACCCATAGAAATAGCAGTTGCTGTGTTCGTCGCTACGCTATCAGTATGCTTGAGCGATTCCAAATGCAAGTGCGCGGTCTTGCGCGTGAGACCCTCGATCATCAGTGCTAACCCTGGTGCGATCGTGCCGCCTAGATGGCTTCCATTTCGATCGACAACGTCGACCGTGATCGCAGTACCTGCGTCGACCACGGCTACAGCGCCACCAACCACATGATAACCGCCTATTGCGCCTAGCCAACGATCAACTCCCAATTGGGTTGGGTTGTCGTAGCAGGTTGTAATTCCGGCAACAGGTGTTTGGACCGATGCAAACGTAGGTTCGAGCGACCATGCGGCCGCAACCCAAGCATTGAGTTTGGATGCAACCTTGTCGCCAGCGACATTAGAAATTGCAACTCGCTCCGGCATTGAGAGTTTTGACCAGTCAGTGGGGGGCATATCCGAAAGTGTCGAAACAGGGTGCAAGGTGGATAGAGATTTGCCATCCCAGATAGCAGACTTGATTCGCGAGTTGCCCGCGTCAATTAGAAGAATCAAGGATCTGTTTCCATCACGATATGGCCAGCAAGAAAGGGTTCTATCATGCCTACATGCTCTAGCAACAGGGCCCCATCTGCGGCGACCCCACGGGCAACACCACGAACAACACGTGCCGGCATTTCAAGGCGGATATGACGCCCCGCGAGATAATCACGGCTTTCCCACTGTGAACGATAGGGATGAAATCCGGAGTTCGCGAAGTCCTGCAGAATCACAACCAGCTCATCGAGTATCGACGCCGCCACGAGGTTGCGTGACGGCACGAAACCACTTGATGCGCCAATATCGGTCGCGCTCTCATTAATGCGCGCACGAGCATCTGGCGACAGGGCGACATTAAGTCCGATTCCGATTACGACTGTGCACGGACCACCAAATTCCGATCGCATCTCAATCAGGATTCCGGCGAGTTTTCGATCTGCGTGGTACACGTCGTTAGGCCACTTTAAAGTAAGATTCGTCGCACCCAAACCCTCTAGCGCCCGAACAACCGCAATACCGACTACCAAGCTCAACGCCGAAATGGAGGACGGAGGGAAATCAAACCGCCAGCCGAGCGACAGGCACAGTCCACTACCGGGTGGGGCCACCCAGCTACCGCCACGGCGTCCTCTCCCATGCGTTTGATACTCCGCGAGCCAGACAACTCCGTGAATGTTCGATCCAACAATCATATCGAGCAAACGCTGGTTCGTAGAATCGATAACTCGCTCGATGTGAATCGCCCTAACAGCTCGTCTAGCCCTATCACTCAACCCCGTCTCGATCAAAGTATTGTTGAGAAACTCATAGCCTCCGGGAATTCGATAACCCTTACCTGCTGTTGCGTATATCGCTACACCTTTCGCCTGCAAGCTTTTGACATGATGCCAAACGGCGGTCCTAGTTACTCCAAGTCGCCTGGCGATCTCTTCGCCAGAATGGGTAGAGCCATCCTGGAGGTGTTCCAACAACGCAAACGCCTTTTGCACTAGCTCACCGACCTAAGGCAAAACCGAGATCGACGGGAAAAACGCGACCGAACTTTCTATTTGTTGGTAGGTGTTTGTAGTTTGCATTGTGATCCCGATAATGAACCCTAGCCTCTGGTTTGATGCTTATTTTGTTAGAGTCGCCGATCTTTGCGCAATATCGTTGAATCGGATCCTGCTTCCGATACGATGGTTTCTTCAGGTTCATCCTCGTCGGCCGATGTTCCAACTAAAGGACTATCCTGCAGCATAACCGTATCGTCTAAAAATGGATCGCTCATGTAGTTTGCCTCACCCGACTCGGGAAGCTTCGATGTCAGCGTAGTTTCAACGTCTTCCATATCATGGTTCGCTGCTTCCGCCCGTGCGCCAGCATCACGCGCCCCAGTCGCCTCATCGAGCGTCGCGTCAAAGGACAATTGCTCGTCGTCCGCTCGCACCGGATGGTATACATCCTCACCAGGAATAGGTCCGACCGTGATCTCCTCGAAAAACGCGGATGCATCGACATCAAAATCTTCATTCACTT
>CAYFFH010000045.1:0-13711 GCA_964342175.1 uncultured Enterobacteriaceae bacterium
GAGCGAGTGACCGGAGACGATATCGCGAGGCGTGTGGTTGACGCATTTGTGGCAAAAATTGGAGGTAGCCCGCCGTATGTCCAACAGGATAGGCTGGCGAACCGTCAAGCCATATGAGGTGCGTGAGGCGATCCGTTGCGCTTGTCGTTTTGACGTGATGGCAATGAAGCCTGGGAATGTCAGCATCGATTCGCCCGGGCACGGTATGACCGCGCGCGAATTTTTGCTGAGTGCGGCGGCGGCGGCTTCACTCTTGGTGCAAACGGATAAAGGTGTTGGTAAATGCGTCCTCGATGCGACTCGAGCCAGTATTGCGGTTGCAAACTGCAATACTAATCTCGGCATCATCCTACTGGCTGGGCCTTTTGCAGGTGCGGCTACTTTGGAATCCAGTGAATGTGACCTGCGCCGCCGACTAGCGGTTGTGCTAGACCAACTTACGGTAGAGGACTCAAAATGGGTTTTCTCGGCGATTCGGCATGCGATCCCTGCAGGCCTAGGTCGCGTTGCGGAACAGGACCTCGCTACCGAACCGACTTTGGCATTAAAAGAAGTAATGCGACTTGCTGCTCGGCATGACCGGATCGCATATCAATACGCTAACGACTACGAGGACATTTTTGAATTCGGATTACCGCTGCTAAAGGAGTATTGCGGCAGATGGGATTCGTTGGTGTGGGCGTCAGTTGGCGTGTACCTCGCAATGCTTAGTAGTTACTTAGATTCGCATGTTGTGCGCAAACATGGGAAACGGAGAGCGTGCGAAGTTCGAGCCGCCGCCCGGGCGCTGGAAAGCGATTTCAAAGCGTGCGAGAATCCTGCGAGGCTCAACGACGAGCTTACACGGTTCGATCGGGAGCTAAAACAAATAGGGGTGAATCCGGGGACAAGTGCGGATCTCACAGTGACAACGGTTCTGGCCATGCTGCTGCAACACCTCTAATAGATAATGCAACGTCTGCTCGGTGTCGGCTGATGATTTGTAGCGGGAAGAACCGCGTAGAAAAAATATTCCGATTCGAAAGGTCACGAGAGCAACGCAAATATTCAAGGCGATTTTCGGAACATAATCGAACTAAAGACTACAGCAGAAGGAGAAAAACCATGGCGGTTGTTGATCGAGTACTTGTTGGTGAATCATTGGTTGGAGACGGCAACGAGGTTGCACATATTGATCTCATTATGGGTCCCCGCGGTAGTAGTGCGGAAGCAGCGTTCTGCAATTGTTTGACTAACAACAAAGATGGCTTCAGTAGTTTGTTGGCTGTAGTTGCACCGAACTTAGCCGCTAAGCCAAGTACGGTGATGTTTAATAAGGTTACGATTAAAGGTTCGAAGCAAGCGGTACAAATGTTCGGTCCAGCGCAGCGGGGTGTTGCGATGGCGGTTGCGGATTGCGTTGAGGACGGTACCATTCCAGCTGACGAAGCGGATGATATCTTTATTTGCGTTGGGGTATTCATTCATTGGTTGGCAGAGGATGATGACAAGATTCAGGATTACAATTACCAAGCGGTCAAGGAGTCGATACAACGCGCGGTAGCGCGCGAGCCAAAAGCTTCAGATGTCGTCTCGCAAAAGGATACTGCGGCACATCCATTTGCGGCGCATAACTAATCTAGTTTATTGTAAGGAATTGATAAGCGCCCCGGAATATGGAAGATTTCTAGCACAATTGTTCTAGATCTGATCGGCGGAGTTTGCCATTGTGCAAGGCGGTTGCAACAAGTGCATAATTTACTCCATTGGCGTCTAGCTCGATCAAATCATCGATATCTCGGATTCCCCCGGCAGCAACGATGTCGAGGCCAGCGCGTTTTGCACCAAGGTTACGAATGCGTTCGAGATTTGGACCGCCGGTCTGTCCAACGCGTGTTAAATCCATGGATATAATTGTGTCTGGCCATAAATATGGTTTGTGTACAATATCGCTCGATCCGAGTTCAAGGCCATCTTTTTGATCTAAAGAAAGAATGTGTCCATCCAACTGTGGGTCCTTACAAAGTACAATATAGGTATCTAACGAATGCAGCGACTCGCTGCCAATGACGACGCGGATGTTGGAAGTGTGGCTATAGGGAATGAGGTCTTTTACATCTCGGAAACCAGCATCTATCCAATATTCGATAGCAGGATAACTTTGTGCAAGCGAGACTATTGAATTTGCACTCGAGCATTTGCCTTCTATCGCGTCGAGATCCGCGATGTAAAACTTATCGAAGGGGAAGAGTTTTAGCATCGATTCGACAACACGCAGCGGTGTTGAGTCGGGACACAACGGAGTATTGATGGGGCGATAGGTCTCACGCCGTCCACCCTTTGCGAGGACGACAACTCCGTCTGCTAAATCGAGTACAGGGATGACGCGCATATAGATGAGAGGATATTACCGTATTGGTGTTGGAATACTCAAATATGTTGCGAACTGCTACCCAAGGGGAAGACCTTGGAATCTCGAATCGCCGGTTCGGTTTACGTATGATTCGAGATTCCCGTCAAGAGTATCGTTAGTGCGCCTAACTAACCCGTTGTATTAACCCGTCTGTAGATCAAATCTATGATTAAAAAGGCAGTGTGCGGATGGGATATAGGTGGCGCCCACCTTAAAGTAGTCTCGGTCGACGCGACGGGACGGATTGTTGATGCTCGCCAGATCGCTTGCCCATTGTGGCGCGGTACTGAGCATCTCCGTCGAGCGATGCTAGCCGCTTTAAGTACATTTTCAACGCAAAGTACCCAGCATGTGATCACGATGACAGGGGAGTTGTGTGATAATTTTGAGTCGCGACCCGAGGGGGTGGAGGCGATTCTTGCCGTCGTTAGTCAGTTACTGGATCCTAAACAAACGCGGATCTATGCAGGTGAGCAAGGTTGGTGCACGATCGAACAAGCACCAACTCTCGGTGCGGGGCAGATTGGTTCCGCCAATTGGCGTGCGACTGTGGAGACTGTAGCCTTTACCTACGAAAACGCATTGTTAATCGATGTTGGTAGTACGACGACGGATCTTGTTCCGATATTAAGTGGGGCACCTGCGGCGCTTGGTTTTGATGATGCAAGTCGACTAAGTAACGATGAACTAATATACAGTGGTGTAGTGCGGACACCGCTTATGGCTTTGTGCCAGTTTGCTCCTATGGTTGGTGTGTGGCAGAGAGTTGCCGCGGAAAACTTTGCTAACACCGCAGATATATACCGAATTCTGGGCGAATTGCCTGAGTGCGCGGATATGCACGAGACCGCAGATGGCGGACCCAAGACGATCGCCGCCAGCGCGCGTCGACTTTGTAGGGCGTTGGGGCGGGATTTGAGCGACGATGCCAATTCAATACGTAGCCTCGCGAATTATTTTGCCTATCGGCAGTTTGATTTGCTCCAGCGAGCTGTACTGGCTCTGCAAAGTCGACCTGGGCCGCATTACGAGACGATCGTAGCGGCAGGAGTAGGTGCCTTTGTCGCGCACAAACTTGCACGATTCAATGAGGTCTCCTTTGTGGATTATGCATCGCTATTTGATGTCCAGCCAAAGTTAGAGACGGCGGTAATGACTTGTGCACCCGCCGCAGCACTTACAAAACTCTGGCGGACACGCGGATGACAAGCGGGCCGAACGTGATTCCGATCGAGTATGTTGCAGAATGTGCGGCCCGCCTAGCAACAGTGGCTAATCGCCCGTGGTTTGTTTTTCTGGATAGCTGTGTCGGTCGTGCAATTGGCGGACGCTATGACGTCATTTCCGCGGACCCACGAGTTACCTTGACAACACGCGGAAACAATACGCAAATTGTTACTAGCGAGTCAGAGGTAAACAGCACGGCGGATCCGTTTATGCTTATCAAAAAGGCGCTTTCGGAACACCGCTGCGAGAGTCATGAGCTACCTTTTATCGGTGGTGCGATTGGTTATTTCGGTTACGATCTTGGGCGCCGGATTGAAATACTTCCAGATTTCACTATTCAGGATATTGATATTCCAGATATGGCAGTTGGAATTTATGATTGGGCGGCCGTGTTCGATCATCAATCCAAACGTGCTTGGTTGGTGGCCGAGGATGACTGCGTGCAAGATTTGGGTTATTGGGAGAAAATTTTAACTGCCGCGTCACCTCTCACCCCCGCTGCTTATGGGACCTCGTTTCAGACGATTTCGGAGGTAAAGCCAGAGATTTCTTTTTCTGAATACTCGGCCGCATTCAGGCAGATAAAAAAATATATTGTCGAAGGTGATTGTTACCAGGTGAATTTCGCCCAACGCTTCTCAGCAGATGTCTCCGGTAACGCATGGGACGCCTATCAGCGACTACGCAATCTAAATCCAGCACCGTACTCAAGTTATATCTCAATTCCGGGGGGTGCTATTCTAAGCTCGTCGCCAGAAAGGTTTCTGCGGGTAGCGGATCGTGCGGTTGAATCCAAACCCATCAAGGGGACACGCCGACGTGCGCGCGACCCAGTAGAGGATCGACGGCTAGCTGAAGAGCTAGCTGAAAGCGAGAAGGATCGAGCAGAAAACATCATGATCGTCGATTTATTGCGTAATGACCTTGGTAAAAGCTGTGCAGTCGGTAGTGTAGAAGTGCCTCAGCTGTTTGCGGTTGAAAGTTACACAACCGTACATCACCTAGTGAGTACGATTCGAGGACGCTTGGCCGACGAATTAGAGGCAACTGATCTCCTTCGCGGTTGTTTTCCAGGGGGTTCGATAACTGGTGCTCCGAAACTTAGGGCAATGGAAATCATCGAAGAACTCGAACCGTTTCGGCGGACCGTTTATTGTGGTTCTATCGGGTATTTGTCGTGTGACGGAAAAATGGATACGAATATTGCAATCCGAACGCTAGTGCATTGCGCAGGGAAAATGTATTGCTGGGCTGGTGGTGGAATTGTTGCTGATTCTGAACTTGATGAGGAATATCGTGAAAGTCTCGATAAGGCCGCAGCGATGCTGGATGTTTTCTCCCATGCTGAAGCACAACATTTGGGTCATTAAACTAGGAGGTAGTCTTATTGGCTCCCCGTATCTTGGCACGTGGTTAGCGGCGATCGCTGGGATAAGTAGTTCGGCACGCGTCGTTATCGTACCTGGCGGGGGGCTATTTGCTGACGCCGTTCGTACCGCGCAAAGTGAATTGAAAGTTGATGATGCCGTCGCTCACTATATGGCATTACTGGGGATGCGGCAGTTTGGGCTGGCTTTAGTGGCGTTATGTAAACCGTGGTGTACAACGACTTTAATGAGTGTGTCGAGTATTAAAGCGCGAGCGTCGATTGGTGGTATTTGTGTTTGGGACCCGTGTGATCCGTATTTAGATAGATCGCCATTACCGAAAGATTGGCGTGTTACATCGGATAGCTTGAGCCTGTGGTTGTGCGGTGAGCTTTGTGATTCAAGACTGCTGCTAGTGAAGTCGGCACCGCCACAGAGTCGGCCTGGTGACCTTATCTATCTAGCGGAGAGCCAATTTATTGATGCCTATTTCCCAATTCTTCGGATGACCATCGATAGGCCTGGATGGTGGCTAGAAAGTTCCCATGCAAATGCACTAGCGGATTTGGTACTCGGCAATCAGAGCAGCGCGCGATATGCTGGTGAACTTTAATATGCTGATTAGCTGAGAAAGTAAAACTTCTGCTAAACCGCACTATAGGAACATGATTTTAAAAAAGGCTGGTGCCTGGTTTTACCAGGCACCGGCCAATGCAGCGTGTCTTAGCTCCATGCGAGGAGGTCTGGTCTAATGCCCAATTAGTCCCAGCTAAGCGCGCCGCCAGTTTGGTATTCTGTTACCCGAGTCTCGAAGAAGTTTTTTTCCTTTTTTAAATCGATGATTTCGCTCATCCATGGGAACGGATTTGTTGCCCCGGGTACTTGCTCGGGCAAACCAATCTGCGAACAACGCCGATTCGCTATAAAATGTAAGTACTCTTCAAACATCGTCGCATTTAGTCCTAAGACACCTCGAGGCATAGTGTCATGCGCATATTCGATTTCGAGATCTACTGCCTCTTTGATCAATTGAGTCATTTCTGTCTGGAAAGAGCTGGTCCAGATTTCCGGGTTTTCTAATTTGATTTGGTTAATGACATCAATACCAAAATTCATATGCATCGACTCATCACGCAAAATATATTGGAACTGCTCCGCGACACCGGTCATTTTGTTCCGTCGCCCCATTGAAAGGATCTGTACAAAGCCAACGTAGAAAAATATTCCCTCGAATACCACGTAGAAGGCGATGAGATCTCGCAGCAGGCGTTGATTTGCGGCGTCGGTTCCAGTGTGGAAGTCCGGGTCACCAAGACTGTCGGTAAATCGCATCGCCCATTGTGCTTTTTTATGGATAACTGGAAGTTCCCTGTACATATTGAAGACCTCTGCTTCATCGAGGCCGAGGCTTTCAACGCAATATTGATAGGCATGAGTGTGTAATGCCTCTTCGAAGGCTTGGCGCAGCAAATACTGGCGGCATTCTGGGTTGGTTATATGTCGATATACAGCAAGTACTAAATTATTAGCTACCAGCGAGTCCGCGGTAGAGAAAAAGCCGAGATTGCGTTTGACAACTGTTCTTTCGTCTTCCGTTAGTCCATCAACGCTTTTCCATAGTTGGATATCTGCGTTCATGTTTATTTCTTGTGGCATCCAATGGTTGGCACATCCGTCTAAATATTTTTGCCACGCCCACTTGTATTTAAACGGTACTAGTTGGTTCACGTCAGCCCGACAGTTGATCATTTGCTTGTCATCGACGGCCAGTCGTTGTGCTCCAAATTCCACTTGTTCCAAGCCAGTTACGCCAATTGATTTTTCGGATATCGCTCCTTCAATATTAGGATGCGAGGGAGCCTCGCCCAAGAGTGGCGCCGCTTTCTTTTCCTCTGCTCGTTCGACTGCGGCTAGCGCTTCCGGTGTGAGAACCGCGTTAGCGTGTTGCCTCTCACCAGATGACTTAAACTGTTTAACTGGATCTTCCCAATTCAGCATCTATAATTCCTCGTTATAATTGGTTTTAGCCTTTAGTCTTACTGACATGCTTCGCAATCCGGATCTAATATCGAACATACTGTAGCTTCGATATCTGTCTCGTTGTTATCTTTCACCGCGTTCAATTTACCGTCTGCGAGAGTGCTCTTTTCCACGTGTGTTGCGCCTAGTGTGCGTAAGTAATATGTTGTTTTTAATCCGCGCACCCACGCTAACTTATATAGGTTGTCTAGCTTGGATCCGTTGGGCTCTGATAAATATAAATTCAGCGACTGAGCTTGGTCGATCCATTTTTGACGTCTTGACCCCGCTTCTACCAGCCATCTTGGATCGATTTCGAAAGCTGTCGCGAAAAGTTGTTTAATTTCAATTGGCAGACGATCGATGTTAGAGATACTACCGTCGTAGTATTTCAGATCATTCACCATCACTTCGTCCCATAAGCCAAGTTCTTTCAGTTTTTCGACCAGCGCCATATTGATAACGGTAAAATCACCAGAAAGATTGGATTTAACGAATAAATTTTGGTAGGTGGGCTCGATTGATTGACTGACGCCGCAGATATTGGAGATTGTCGCCGTCGGTGCGATGGCCATGCAGTTGGAGTTGCGCATTCCTACCTTGACGACTCGTTCTCGTAGTGAATCCCAATCGAGAGTTGTGGATCGGTCCATATCCAGGTAGCCCCCGCGACCCTGCTCAAGTAGTGAGATCGAATCTATCGGAAGAATCCCTTGGCTCCACAGAGAACCCTTGAAACTCGCATACGTTCCTCGTTCCTCTGCTAGCCTGCTTGACGCTTGGATCGCAAAGTAACTTACTGCTTCCATTGACCGATCTGCAAATTCAATTGCCTCGTTAGAGCTGTAGGGCGTATTCATTTTGTAGAGGCTGTCTTGGAACCCCATTATGCCCATACCGACTGGGCGATGATGTAAATTGGATGCGCGAGCAGTCGACACGCTGTAATAGTTGTAATCTATAACGTTATCAAGCATTCGCATTGCGATCTCGACCGTGTGATTGAGTTTGTCCATATCAATGCCATTTTCAGTGACATGTTGAACAAGGTTGATTGAACCAAGATTACACACGGCGATTTCGTGACCCGGAGAGGTATTAAGGGTTATTTCCGTACACAGGTTTGAGCTATGCACCGTTCCGACGTGTTGCTGGGGCGATCGAAGGTTGCAGGGGTCCTTAAATGTGACCCACGGATGTCCCGTCTCATATAGCATGCCCAGCATCTTTCGCCAGTGATCGACGGCTCGAATCGTCTTCGCGTTTTTTATCTCTCCACGAGAGGCTTTCGCTTCGTAATCAATGTAGATACGTTCAAATTCTTGGCCTACTAGATCATGTAGATCGGGTACTTCGTCCGGCGAAAACAACGTCCATGGCTCGTCCTCACACACACGCTTCATAAATAGATCGGGAATCCAATTGGCCGTGTTCATATCATGTGTGCGGCGTCTATCGTCGCCAGTGTTTTTACGTAGTTCGAAAAATTCTTCGGAGTCCACGTGCCACGATTCTAAATAGGCACACATGGCGCCTTTCCGTTTGCCACCTTGGTTTACCGCGACTGCGGTATCGTTTGCCACTTTTAGAAATGGCACGACACCTTGAGATTTGCCATTAGTGCCTTTGATGTGCGCACCCATCCCGCGTACCGGAGTCCAGTCATTACCCAAGCCTCCAGCAAACTTCGACAGCAGTGCATTATCTTTCATCGCACTGAATATCCCGTCGAGATCATCTGGTACAGACGTCAGGTAACAAGAGGATAGTTGTGGGCGTAACGTACCCGAATTGAAAAGGGTCGGTGTGCTACTCATAAAATCGAACGAAGATAGCAGTGTGTAGAACTTTATGGCCCATTCTTCCGGGTTTATTTCGTTGATTGCGAGTCCCATCGCCACCCGCATAAAAAACGCTTGAGGTAACTCCATACGGGTATCTTGATGCTGCAGGAAGTATCGGTCATATAATGTTTGGAGACCGAGATATGTAAAACTAAAATCGCGTTCCGGTTTTAATGCTTGGCCCAATTGCCTGAGGTCGAAACTTCCTAGGCGCGGGTCCATCAATTCGAGCTCGATCGCCGTTTTTATATAAACTTCGAAGTATTGTGGATACTGTTCGCTCATCTCTTCCTGAGTTGCGTGTTGCTCGTGTTTAGTGACGAAAGTGAGCGCCTCATGACGCAAGGTATCGAGTAACAGCCGTGCCGCGACATAAGTGTATTCAGGTTCTCGCTCGATAAACGTTCGGGCACTCATGATCAATGCTTTGGAGACATCCGACTCTGCTACACCGTCAAATAGTGATCGTCTCGTTTCTTCGATCAACGCGGATGGGTCCATCTGGGGTATGTCATTACAAGCTTCGTTGACCAGGCGTTCAATGCGATTTTCGTCAAACTCAACTTGGCTCCCATCGGAACGAGTTACCGTTAATTCGACGGGTTCGATATTTGAACCTGCTGCTTTCACTGTGCGCTCGCGTGCGCGATCCTCGCGGTAGAGAACATAAGCTCGTGCGACTTTATGTTCTTCGCTACGCATCAGGCCAAGCTCTACTTGATCTTGAATATCTTCGATGTGGATAGAACCGCCAGTTGGCATCCTACGAGTTATGGCTTGAACGACCGAATTCGTGATGCGATCGACTGTTTCGTGAATCCGAGTCGAAGCCGCTGCGTTACTACCTTCGACCGCTAGAAAAGCTTTAGTAAGTGCTACTTTTATCTTTCCTGAATCAAGAGCGGTCACCTTGCCATTCCTTCGAATTACTCGATATTCGCCAGGTTTAGTCGCCGCAATTTCGGCGGTCGCCGGCGTCTGGTTTGGCGTAATTGGTGTGTCCATCCCCGTTTTGCCATCCGTAACGGTGGAATTCCCCTGTTCCATTCTTCCCCCTCGTTGCCCCGATGTTTATTTCGTTACAAGCCTGTTGCAGGATATGCCGAAATATTTATGTTTTGTTTGTAAACGATTGTATATCACCACAATAAAATGTGGTCAAGGCATATTTATACCACAAGATAGTGTGGACTCCCTGTGTAGGACTAGCGCAGCAAGTTGGGTAAATTATGGGTAAAATGTGGGGATAAATATGGTTTCTATGTATGAATCAGAGCGTTAGCGAAACTAAAGCCTTAGCTCGACTCAGGTTGTTCGACGTCGTCTAATAGTCGGATTCACCCGATCAGAAAGCTAGAACTAGTCCTAGTTTTGATGCCGGCCCGACATCATTGGCCAACGCCGACTATAATCATAGGCCCTCGCGACTGTTAAGATGCCACCATGCGAAATGGTTGTCTCAAAGTTGTGCAATTGACCGATACTCACATTTTTTCGGATTCGACTCGACGATTGGGGGGGCTCAATCCACGAGATAGTTTTTTGGCTACGCTTGAAAAAGCCTCCGTCGCGATTCGAAACAGTGATTTGGTACTCCTCACGGGAGATTTGGCAGCCGAGGGAGAGATGTTGGCATACCGTTGGCTAGTGGAGACGCTAGCCTCGTTTGAGACACCAATATATTGTCTACCGGGCAATCACGATATCGGTACTGTTATGGCACCTATCGTAAGTGCCGGCGGCTGGACTTACGGCGGGTCACACGTTATCGGTGGTTGGAATTTTGTGTTGTTAGATAGTTGTGTTGCCGACGCTGAATATGGTCGCCTAGGCGAGGCAGAGCTCGCGCGGTTGGAAACAACTCTCTCACGACAACGAGACTTACCAACACTAATTTGTCTGCATCATCATCCGGTGCCGATGGAGAGTGCTTGGATGGATACAATGCTGCTTGCCGATAATGCTAATTTCTGGTCCATAGTAAAACAAAATCCGCAGGTTTCTGGTGTATTGTGGGGTCATGTGCATCAGAATTTTGACACCTTTAAAAATGGCGTCCGATTGCTCGCCAGCCCCTCCACTTGTGTCCAGTTTGCCGCCCGCTCAACGAACTTTGCCCTTGATCCGCTAGCGCCCGGTTTCCGCATTTTGAGGTTATTTGCGGACGGGAACATTGATACGGAGATAACACGAGTCGAGCAATAGCGAACGCTGTGCTTGTAGTCTATCGTTTCTAAACTGCGCGACGCAGGTAAATAGGTTTAGCGAATTCAGGCGCAACACCGGCGCCAGAACAAAAAGCAGCGCGAGCCTGTCGTACACCGTTAGCTGCGGAAGGATATAAAGGATTGGCGTGGAGGTGGATGTTGTTATCGCGAGCAAGTAGGATTTGTTCGCGGTATGCGCTGACTCCGGCGCCAATAATGACGCAATTTGAGTCGTTTGGGAGTGGTAAATCTCCCGGTGGACTTATCGTATCTTGTACTAATACCTTGGCGACCTTCGTCTTCACATCAACTCGATATACCGCAACGTATATTTCTCGCCGGCGCGCATCCATTACCGGTACAACGGTTGAGCAGTTGTGCACCTCGGCACCCCCGATTGCTAGCACGGCGAGGCTTGACAACGGCACCACCGGCAGGTCGTGGGCGATTGCGATCCCTTGCGCTACAGAGGTCGCTACACGGACTCCAGTAAACGAGCCTGGACCGGCACCGAACGCGACCGCACTAAGGTTTTGGACAGGTAGCTCGGCATCGGCCAGCAATTCGGCTACCATTGGTAATATAAGCTCCGTATGTCGACGTGGCGCGAGCTCGAAGCGTTCTTGTATTTCGTCGTCGATAAGTAACGCCGCTGAACATGCTTCTGTCGCAGTTTCTATAGCGAGAATTTTCGTCATTATCGAGTCCCCACAGTGGTAACAAATCGTTCCGAATTCTTTCCGCTATAATCCGAAGCTATGTTCACGCCAATCGAAGCATTTCTTGGATGGCGATACACACGGGCTAGACGCCGTAGTCATTTCGTCTCATTCATATCCGCTATCGCGATGTTAGGGGTCGCGTTAGGCATGGCTGCACTTATAACTATTTTATCGATTATGAACGGTTTCGAAAGTGAGTTGCGCGATCGCATACTTGGAATGGCGGCTCACGTAGTTATAACCGCTGACAATGGCCCATTAAAACATTGGAGAAAATTCGCAGACAGTGCCGATCTCCACTCCGGGGTTGTTGGTAGTGCTCCGTATATCCGCCGCGAAGCGATGCTAACACATTCCGAGAACGCACACGGTGCGGTGATACGGGGCATTGAACCTATTAGTGAGCTTAACGTAAGTGTTATCGCGAATAAGGTTGGTATGGAAGACTTGAGCTCGCTGCAGTCGGGCTCTTTTAGTGTCATTCTCGGGCGTGGTCTTGCCGAATTACTGCAAGCTAGGCTCGGTGAAAGCATTACGATTATCTCACCGGAACCGGTGCGAACACCGGTTGGAGCGATCCCGCGATTACGTAGATTTAAAGTGGTGGGGATATTTGAAGCTGGGGTGCATGAATACGATACAAGCATGGCGTTGGTACATATCGAAGATGCGGCAAAATTGTTTCGCTATCGAGATGAGGTTACCGGCGTTCGGATTAAGATTAGTGAACCGTTTGATGCGCCAAGAATCGGGATTGAGCTTGATAATAGGCTGTCGGCCATCACGAAGACGGCGATCAAAGTCGTTGATTGGACCGAGACCAACGTCAATTTATTTCGAGCTCTAAAAACAGAAAAAATCGTCATGTTCGTTATTTTAGCACTAACGATTGCGGTGGCTGCGTTCAATCTTATCGCTACTCTCGTGATGGTAGTCTCGGAGAAGAGTTCGGAGATTGCGATCTTGCAGACATTGGGAATGACGAAGAAAAGTATACTCGTGGTATTTTTCTTCCATGGTGGTTTGATTGGCGTAGTCGGTATCGCGGTAGGGACTGTTATAGGCGTACTATTGGCGATTAACGTTGATGCGATCATCGACTCCATTGAACAGGTATTGCGCTTCAAGATTTTATCGCCGGATATTTACTACATTAGTGAGATTCCATCCGAACTCAAACCTCGTGACGTAGTGGTTTCTGTACTGGTAGCCGCAGTATTGTGCTTACTTGCGCCATTGTATCCGGCGCTGCTAGCCAGTCGCACCGCGCCCGCGCGAGCGTTACGTTATGACTGAGGTGGTACTAGAAACTTTTGACCTGGTTAAGCGATTCCATGATGGAGAATTGAAGGTGGACGTACTTAAAGGAATATCGATGCAGGTCCTAGCGGGTGAGACCGTCGCGATTTTGGGTGCGTCTGGATCAGGGAAAAGTACATTGCTTCAATTGCTTGGTGGTTTAGACAATCCGACTGGCGGTAGGATGGAAGTGTGCGGTTTGGATTTGTCTCGGCTGAATGAACAGGAGCGCGGCAAGCAACGTAATGAGGTTCTCGGGTTCGTCTATCAATTTCACCATTTGCTTTCGGAGTTTTCTGCTTTAGAAAACGTCGCGATGCCACTATTAATTCGTGGTCTGAGTATTCCAGAGTGCCGGTCTCGGGCAAAAGTGGTGCTTGAACGCGTCGGTATGGGGCATCGCGCACGGCATCGCCCAGGAGAGTTGTCCGGTGGAGAACGTCAGAGGACCGCGATAGCGCGAGCATTGGTTACCAATCCAAAGTGTGTATTAGCAGATGAACCAACTGGCAATTTAGATCGGGCTAGTGCGGCTCAATCACTAGCCGCGATGATGGCCTTGCGTGAGGATAGTGGAGCAGCACTGGTCGTCGTTACGCATGATGAAAAGGTTGCGGCAGAAATGGAGCGGGTG
>CAYFFH010000046.1:0-13679 GCA_964342175.1 uncultured Enterobacteriaceae bacterium
CTAGGGGGTCGGAGGTTCGAATCCTTCCGGGCGCGCCAAACCGACAGGGCTCCGGCCCGGGCCTTTTTAATATGTTAAGGCTAGGGGCGATACTAGCCACTATCGAATACAGTGTGGCTCGGGCTGGAAGCCCACGATTTGACTAACTGTATTGAGAATGGATTAGTTATGATTGTTAGTCAGTCAACGTCCGTTCCAATTACCGCGTGCGCCTCAATCTCGACCAACCACTCCGGGTGAAGAAGAGCGGCAACGACTACTGCACTCGTGACCGGTCGCGTCTTGTGGAAAACCTCTCCATGAATCTTTGCCACTGCGTCTGCATCATTAGTGTCTACCAGAAATACTCGGGTTAGGACGACTTCATCAAGACTTGATCCGGCCTCCTTAAGCGCTCCTTCAATAACCTCGAAACAACGGCGCGCTTGTGCGGCGGCATCACCGATACCGACATTTTTACCGTCCTGCCCAATTGCCGCACACCCGGCAACAAACACGTGGCCGTTCGAGCGTACTGCGCGCGAGAATCCCATTGCGTCGGCGTAAGGGCTCACTGCTGAGATGTTTTGTCGAGCCATTTTTCTCCTCCAGTAAATTACCTTTGTTCGTTGTTTAGATGCGATAGTCCGTAATCACTCGGCCTAAAAACGTAACACCCTAGGTGTCGGCCCGGACATGACCCGTCGCCATCGAATTTGAAACACACTTCGGCAACGTGGGTTTTAACGGGGGCCGGCGGTTGCTGCGCGCCGAGCGCCATCGTACCAGCTGGTGTTCCTTTATTATATTAGAAGTACCTTATAACATTTGTCTCGTAGTATCTTGTGTCAAGAGAGAAATCTCCCAGAGTAGGTAGTTTCGAGGAAATCCGATGGAAAATTTCACCCCTTACTCGGCTGTGATTGGCGGCGCTTTACTTGGAACCGCAGCCACATTGTTGCTGTGGCTGAACGGCCAAATAGCTGGCATTAGCGGCATATTCCAAGGCGCGATCAAGATGCACTCACCCGATCGGCTATGGCGTATATTCTTTCTCGCTGGCCTGGTTTGTGGCGGCGCGCTGTGCTTGCAGATCATGGGGCCAAGTTTTACCCCGCGTGACAATTTTTCGCTGTTACTACTTCTGATCGCGGGCATTCTCGTCGGTTTTGGCAGTCGTATTGGGAACGGCTGTACCAGTGGTCATGGAGTGTGTGGTTTGGGTAGAAATTCAGGTCGTTCGGCAGCCGCAACAGTGACATTCTTCTCTGTCGCGCTGGCTACTACGTTCATTGTGCGGCACGTTCTCGGTGGTATATCGTGAAACAGCAAATCGTTGCATTACTAACTGGTGTTCTGTTCGGTGTGGGCTTATCCATATCACAAATGGTCAATCCCGAAAAAGTGCTCGCGTTCTTGGATATTACGGGCAACTGGGACCCGAGTCTGGCGTTAGTGATGGGAGGTGCGGTTGCCGTAACCTTACTAACCTTTCGGCGGATCTTATGTTTACCAAGGCCACTTTTTGCCAGTCACTTTCAAATCCCCGGCAACGACGCGATTGATATGCCGTTACTAGGCGGCGCCGCGATTTTCGGTATCGGCTGGGGTATCTCTGGCTACTGTCCTGGACCAGCGGTTGCCTCGCTTACATTTGGATCATATGAACCCGCGATATTCATCATCGCTTTTATCGTTGGAAATTTCCTCGCAATTCTCTGGCAGGGGCCTAAAGTCGAACCGATAGCAGAACATTGATTTGTACAATGCATCCGAATCTTTTTGGATGGAAGGGTTATGTGCGCTTTTTATCGCGAGAATCTTATGTGAGCAAGCTCCAGGACTCAGTCAGGGTGTTTTGAGCTTGCGGCCTTGCTGCTTGTCATTTGCCTGCTGGACTCTTGCGGCGAACCCCTGGAGGACTTCGTCCTTAAATGCAACGTCCAGCGGAACACTCCCTATAAAAGCACCGAGGAAGCGATTACTTAAATCCGGATCAGCGGCAGCTTGGCTGAACCGTGTCAGGGACTGCGGGGTTGAGGGTCGGATCATAGCCTGGTGTACCGTGTAGTCGAACATCGGTTTTAAGCGTTTGAACTGTCGTCGATCGTAGCTAGCGGCAGCCTCGTCTAAGGTGCTTGAATGCTCGTCGAATGCGCGAATCAGTTCGTCGGCCAGTATTTCTGCATGACAGAACGCGTTTGAGATCCCCTCGGCCGTGATCGGATCGCGGTGAAGTGCTGCATCGCCGACCAGGGCCCAGCCCGGACCATGTGCGAATCGGAAGAAATTTGCCAGTCGGTGTGTGCCAGCGAATGGGGATTCCCGGTTAGCAGCGGATACTCGGGTCTCGAGTTCTGGTACGGCTCGCAAGCTGTTCCCGAAAGCCTTTTCGAGGTCCGCGCGAACGATATCAGCTTCGGCACTGGGCCAGAACAAAAATACTACATCTAGGGCATCATTCGTCGGGAATGTAATGTAGGCTAGCCGCTGTTGCGATCGGACATATAGAGTGACTGCGTCACGACGCCCGGGCATCCCCGAGTAATAGGCATAGAATCCACTGTTGTAAGTGCCTGCATCGATAAAAAATTCAGCTTTGACTTCTTTGGCGACGAATGAGTTTATCCCGTCTGCCCCTACCACTATCCGCGCGCGCTCGGTTACGGTCCGACCGTTTTCGTCTTTACCTACAATTCCAACAACACGATTATTGTCGAATATTAGCTTATTTACGTGAAACTTCTCGCGCGCCTCAGCGCCCGCTTCGATCGCTGCATCGACGAGGATTTTATCGAGATAGAATCTCCTTGGTGTGAACTCCGCGTCGACCCCGTCATAGGCCGGGGCTACTCCGTTCATCGACACGCCGTCGAGATTGAACGTGAGTTTGCGGATCTCAGGCGTCTGGAGTCCACGTATTGCATCGAGCAGCCCCCATTTCTGTAATAAGCTAGCACCAGTGCGCTTTAGAAAATGTGTTGACACGATGTCGCTGCCGAATCGCATTCGGTCTACAAGTAGAACGTTTAGCCCGGCGCGAGCCAGCAGCATGGCTAGAGGGCTGCCGCCACACCGCGCACCGATGATTATTGCGTCATACATAAGAGGATGATGTCCGATAGTGCAATAACTATACTCCCCAGTGACCAGCTGTGAATCCCACTAGCCTGTAGGGCGAGGATAACCGATCACTGAATCAATTCACCCTCCTCAGGGCGTTGACTTCCAACTATATCGTTTCATAGTACTCAATACGTATCTATAGTCTGAATCCTAGTACTTTGAGAAAATCTGGGCGATTTCGAAACACGGCGAGACAGCAGTTACTGGTCGCGTTCCAATCGGGCTCATGCAAGACGATGGGCGGCGGATCTGGGGGAAAAATAGGTGCTCAAAGTGTGCGAGGGCGGCAGGTTTTAAAAATAGCCACAGATTACATTACTGAGATGAGTGGCAATGAGGGGATAATTGTTTATGTACAGGGTAGGGATTGATACTGGAGGAACTTTCACGGATGCAGTTCTGCTTGATGACGGAGGGAACATGCAAGTCTTCAAGAGTTCGACTACTCCCGATGATTTTAGTATCGGAGTTATGGAGTGCTTGGCCGAAGCAGCAATTTCGTTGGATTGTGAATTGTCGGGATTTTTGCGAGATGTTTCTGTTATTGCGCACGGGAGTACAGTGGCTACGAATGCAGTCCTTACCTCGAACGGCGCAAAGGTGGGGAGTATTTCTACGAAAGGATTCCGGGATACTTTGGAATTACGTCGCCGGAAACGACCCGGTGAGTGGTTCCGGAAAGTCAGGCCAGTCGAGCCGTTATGCCCACGATACTTGTCGCTTGAAGTCAATGAAAGATTACGCTACACCGGTGAAATAATAACGCCTTTGGACGAAAAGGATGTCCTGGGCGCAATCAAGATATTCCAAGATGAGGGCGTTGAGTCGATCGCCGTTTGCCTACTTTTTTCTGTTATAAACGCGGTTCACGAGATTCGCATAAAGGAGATTATTGAAAGCGAATATCCCACTGCATTTATTTCGCTATCCTCCGACGTTTTACCGCAGTTACGGGAATACGAAAGGACTAGTACGGTTGTTCTGGACGCCTATGTATCGCCGACAGTCGTAAACTACGTTGCCAAGCTGAAGCAGCGCCTTACCGAACACGATTTTAACGGCGAATTTCTACTAATGCAGTCCAATGGTGGCGTCCAGTCGTGGGATCTGGCAATTAAACACGGGATTGGTACGCTGAACTCTGGTCCCGCCGCCGCATTTCCTGCGAGTCTGTATTTCGCCCAATCAATGGATGTGCAGGATATTCTCTCGGTCGATATGGGTGGTACTAGCTTCGATGTCGCGCTAACGAAAGATAGGACAATAAAAACGACGACCGAATCAACCATTGCACAGCACCGGAACGCTTATCCTATGGTCGACATATTGACGATTGGGTCGGGCGGCGGCAGCATCGCCTGGGTAAACCCCGCAGGATTGCTTAAAGTCGGCCCTCAATCCGCCGGCGCCTCTCCCGGCCCTGCTTGTTACGGTCGTGGTGGAACAACACCGACTGTTACTGATGCAAACTTAATACTCGGTTACTTAGATCCAGAGTATTTCCTCGGGGGGAGGATGAGAGTAGATCACAACGCTGCGTGTGCTGCCTTCGATCCACTTGCAGCCACTCTCGGCGTCAGTGTGGTCGAAGCTGCAGAAGCTGTTTATACCGTAGTTAACGAAAATATGGGTAACGCGATTAGTGAAGCATGCGTTCGGTATGGTTACGATCCAAGGGACTTTCTTCTTGTCGTAGGCGGTGGCGCGGGCGCTACCCACGCCGTGAGGCAAGCGCAGAAACTGCAGATTCCGCGAATGCTAATACCAAAACAGGCTCCAGTTTATTGCGCCTTGGGTCTCGTGTTGTCCGATCTAAAACATGACTTTGTCCGTACTTTCTTTTCGCGTTTACGGCAA
This sequence comes from uncultured Enterobacteriaceae bacterium, assembly GCA_964342175.1. Taxonomy (GTDB): domain Bacteria; phylum Pseudomonadota; class Gammaproteobacteria; genus UBA11873. The sequence goes on from CAYFFH010000046.1 coordinate 4,963, forward strand.
GCAGACTTTAACCATATAAATAAATTAATTGACGAAATGCGCTCCAGTGGACGAGACGCGTTGATATCGGAAGGCATTTCTGATCATGATATTTCATTTCGCGCACTGGGAGATATGAGATATGTTGGGCAGTTCAGAGAGATAGAAATTGAATTGCCAGATTCGGTTCTAAACACCGATTCGATCGACGAGATCGAGGCGGCATTTTCACGAAAGCATGAGCAGCTTTATACCTATTCAGATCCCTCCCGTGAGATAGAAATTGTGGCACTAAAGGGAGTGGCGATTGGCGCGGCGACTCGTCCCGAGCCCGCTAGCCAATCACTTGAAGGTTACAACGCCGGGAGTGCCTTACGGACGGAGCGGCCGGTTTATTTCAGTGAGTCTAAAGATTTCGTAACGACGCCCATTTACGAAGGTGAACTCCTAAAACCAGGGAATAGCGTAGGCGGACCCGCTGTGATCGAAGAAACCGCTATGACTCTCCCTGTGCCTCCGGGTGTCACGTTCACAGTGGACGAATTCGGTAATTACCTGGCAACTATCGAACATGCATCGAGGTGAGTGAGATGGAGAACAAGCATAGATCCATTGACCCGCTAACAAGGGCCGTGATTAGCAGCGCGTTTGTCAACATGGCTAATGAAGGCGTGGACGTTCTCGATAAGACAGCAATCTCACCCATATTGAGTGAGGCTCAAGACCGGTGTCTCGCAATAACAGACGCGGAAGCGCGACTGTTTGGTATGTGTGAGTCGGGTTTGCCATTACATGTTGCTTCCTGCGAATTACAAATGAAGACGACGCTTGATAAGTTCGGGACGGATTTTGAACCAGGGGATGTCGTTTTACAGAATGATCCCTATTCGGCTGGGGGCAATCATCTTCCCGATTGGACATTTACGTTACCGATTTTCATTGATGAAAAACTAACATTCTTTGCTATGGTGCGCGGGCATCAACAAGATACGAAAGGATTTTTCCCTGGCGGTTACGCGCCCGGCGCTTACGACATCCAAGCCGAAGGTCTACTAATTCCTCCAACTAAAGTAATCCGGGGGGGGGAGGCGACGGAAACGTACGACTTTATTCTACACAATGTCCGATGGCCAGAAATCGTACGCATCGACAACCTCGCTATGATTGGAGGGCTGCAAAAAGTTCAAGAAAAGACTGAAGATCTTTGTCGGAAATACGGAAGGGCCACGGTGCTTGAAGCGATGGATATCGTCATCAAGGATTCGGAACAAGCGGTCCGAAAAGAAATCAAACAATGGCCAGACGGTATATATTTAGGGGAATCGATTGTTGATCGCGACGGTAGTGGGAATGAGAATCCTACTGTCCGGACGAAAATAACTATAGATGGGGACGAAATTGTCGCAGACTTCTCGGCAACTGATAGTCAAGTTTCATTTGTGAATACGCCAATTGGTACGACTCACGCGATGACTTTAATGGCAGTCATACCTCGATTAGATCCAGATATACCGCTAAATCATGGCAAGCTTGCACCGGTAAAGATTATTACAAAAAAAGGCAGTATCGTTGACCCGGAGTACCCGGCAACTGTAGGTGCGTGTGCCGTATTCTGCGGTAATACCATCATTGAAGCCATCCAGCTCGCCTTGGGACAAGCCATTCCAGATAAAGTTGATGCGCAGTGGGCGCCGTCCATGGAGTTCATCTGTTTTGGTCAGGACTCGCGCACGAATGAGCCGTATTGGTTGATAAATTTCCAGAATGATGGGGGGACCGGTGCGATTGATGGCGCAGATGGAATCCATGGTGCCTCGCTAACTTCGGGAGGCGGACTGATACAGTCATTTCCAGTAGAGCTTGCTGAAATTCAATTCCCGTGGCACACAATAAGATGGGAGCTCAAGACTGATTCCGCGGGCGCTGGGAAATATCGGGGTGGATTGGGGACTATATTTGAAACTCGAAATGATGGTGGGGACGCGACTTTGGAAACGGGGGCTTGCAGCGGCGAAAACCACGTGCCGATGGGGCTTAAGGGCGGTAAGCAAGGGATATTCGCGAAGATTTGGACCATCCGGGACGGGGTCGAAGACAGATGTCCGACGATGGGTTTATTTTCTTGTAAACGAGGAGATATTTTCGGCACGATAGCCTCTGGTGGTGGTGGTCACGGAGATCCGATAGAGCGGCCCGTCAATTTGGTACGACAGGATGTAAGAAATGGATTCGTGTCGGTTGAATCTGCCCGAGACGACTATCGGGTAGTGATTGATCCAGAGGGTTATGAAATAGATATCGCTGCTACCGACGCTCTTCGGTCGTCAGGGTAGATTGCACAATTAGCCGGATCTGCTAGTGCTTGATAGGAGTCGGGTCAGCTTTGACGTGATACGACGCGGTGCCTATAGGTAGGAAGATGTTTGCGGCCCAACTTTTACATGCTAATTGCCCTTTGTGGGGCCAACACTACAGAAATAATCATAAAGGGTCCCCATGATCTCCTGGGCTGGTTCATTCGCGAGACTGTAGAATATCGTTTGTGAGCTGCGTCGAGTGGAAACAATTCCGTCTCGCCGTAAAATCGCAAGATGTTGAGAAAGAGCTGATTGGCTGAGTTCGAGGTGCGATTGTAATTCACCGACAGATTTTTCGCCGTCCGCCAAGTGGCACAATATCAATAGCCGTGATGCGTTTGACATCGACTTAAGAAATTTAGCTGCGTCGCTCGCTCGATCTCTAAGTTCTAGAGCTTCCACAAAATTTCCCCATCGATGACGAATACCATCGGCATCAGCGCGCAATGGGTTTGCTATTCGCAGCCATCAAACCCATCAGCATCCATCTTCGCTTCGTATTGCATGGCAACGTCAGTCCCTGCCACAAGACTTGTTTTCACGTTATCCCAATCTTCTGTTTGGATGATTACCATCCAGCCTGCCTCATAGGGGTCATCGTTTGCCAGACTCGGTTGATCAACCAATAATGAATTGACCTCTATCACCTCGCCGCCGACTGCCGATTTTGCCGGACCAACCCACTTCCCTGACTCGACCGTCGCGCACGATTTCCCGGGTTTTACTGACCGGCCGACTTTTTTTGGCGTGAAGGCCACGAGTTGTCCCGCCATTGCGGTCGCAACCGCGGTCATGCCAATTCTTATTCGCCCGTCGCCAATTTCCTGCAGCCAGGTATGATTTTGCACGTCGTATAGACGATCTTCTGGGAGGTTACATCCTCGCACGTTAGGCATCGGTTACCTCCGGAAGGTCATAAATGTTTTCGTGCAGTGGTTTGGCTGAACAACAGAAGTCGCCAAGCTTCGCTTGCTGCATTTTTCCGCCAACGAACAAAACAAGATGATTCGCAACCAAGGTCATCATTTGCAAACAAGAGGTTGTGTCTTCTGAACTCAGGTTCATTTTGGACAGAAGATTGAAATGGTAGATGAGTTCCCGACAGGTTTCCCGACAGGCATTAAAACTTGCGTCGCCGCGTGCGCCCTGTCGTTGGAGCGCCAGTAAACGAAAACCCTCGTATTTGTCTGTTGTTGGGTTTTCGTCTTTAGCCTCGATCCAACGTTCCAATACTTCTTCACCGTATTTTAGTAACTCTTCGGCGCTCGGTTTTTCACTCCGCCCAACGATGACGTCTTCTAACCGTGTCTCAAGTTCAACGAGAGATCTCATGCGAGTCCCTTTTCTTTCAACAGCGCGAGAGAGTCTGAGATGTTTTCATGTATTCCAACCTTTTTCGGCTTTAACCCTAAAGCGAGGCCGAGTAGTTGCGTAAAGTAGATAATTTTCACATTAGTTTCGGCGCCGAAGCGCTTTCCCGCACGGATCTGATGCATCTCTAACCCTGAGTGGCAGGTTGGACATTCTGTTGCGATGACATCTGCGCCGGCGGCCTCAGCGGCGCGGATGATGTTTAAAACTAGCTTAGTCGACATGTCACTATCGGACAGTGTGTGGGCGCCTCCGCAGCAAGCGGTTTTGAGCGGGAACTCCACATTGACAGCACCTGCGGCTGCGAGTAGGTCATCCATAAAATGTGGTTTTGAGGTCGATTCGCTACCAGGCCCTTGATCTTTTTCCGGGAAAATATGGCGCGGCCGAGTGTACATGCAACCGTAGTAGTTCGCGATCTTCAAGCCCTTAAGCGAATTTTTAACGCGCTCGCCTAAGCCTTCCTCGCCAATCGTGTCGCGGATCCAATCAAGCGCGTGGATCGTTTCAACCTGGCCCGTCTGATACGTCGCATGACCCGCCTTCCCAGATAGCTTATTAACGACCTCGCGAGACTTTTCGTCGTGTTTGAGGTCGTACTCGGCCTTCTTCAAATTGTGGTAACAGCCATTGCATGGTGCCATGACGACATCCATGTCCATTGCGTTGGCAGCAATCGACATAACGCGCGATGATAAATAGGTTTGGATCTTCGCGTCGATGTTTTTTACTTCCATCGCTCCGCAACAATTCCAGTCCTTGACGTCTACCAGATCCAATCCTAAAGCTTGGCCCACTGCTCGGGTTGATCGGTCGTAGGCCGTAGCAGTGCCTTCTAACGCACAACCAGGGTAGTACGCAACTTTTTGGTACTTGGCTCTTTTATCCGCCATCTACTGTTCCTGGTTCGTCAATTCGTGTTCGGCCACTGCGATCAAATCTTGAAGTTTTAGCGCCTTACGGTGCTGCGCTTGTTGTTCATCCTGATATTCCTGGATGGCTTCGCTTGCTTTGGTCCAGCCTCGGGTACGCGGTGCAAACACACTGCCGATACCCATTTTGGTCAACATTGCGATGGGTAGATGAGCAAGCAATTTCTTACCCATTTCGACGATCCAATCTTGAATCAGTGGTTGTGAGGTACGTTCTAAAAAACGGCGAAGCGTGCGTCCTTCTTCGATCTTGCCGGTCGCAATAACCTGCTCGGTGAAGATCTCATCGAACACCATCGATGGTGACTTCGGTGTATGGCCCTTTAATTCTAACCAATGCGCAGTCGCTTTCATTACACCTTCGGGAAATACATCTCGGGGACAGGCATAGGTGCATTGATTGCACGACACGCATTGCCAGATGCGTTCTTTATCGCGCAACAATTCCTCTTCCATACCGGTGCGGATAAGATAAATCCAGAAACGAGGATTGAACTCTGGATCGATCGCATTGACAGTGCATGAATTCGTGCACGACCCGCATTGCCAGCAACGATGGATAAACTCCCCACCTGGTAAGGTAGCGATTTCCTCTTCCAGCTCTTCGTTATAGTCAGAGACAACCCGCGGTTCAATGAAGGTGCTCCAATGGCCCGAGACATCGACGCCATCGATCACTAGTTCCTCCTGGACCGTGATGTTCTCCTCGCGGATCAATGATTTCTCGTGAATAGGCATGGCGAGCGTTCTCTACTCGATAAGATTTGGGTTTTCTTCGATGACATAGGCTTTGCCGTCTATTGCTTTTAAGCGGGTGCGGTCGGTTCCCGCGCGCACTCCATCCAAACCAAGCAAGCGACGCGCGTGCTGCATCGGATCATCGGGCGAACTAAAATCTGCTCGCAGGTAACTACCACCCTGGGCGCAGATATAATCGGCGTATACCTGCGCGCATATCAAATCGATGTATATCATAACGTCGTTGAACACGCCGTTGTGGGTAAGAAACTGACTGAGTTCTTCACGCAACATCAAAAACGTAGCGTAATTGCTCGGCACGTTGATCGTAATGTGATCGACATTATCGGCAAACCAAATTTCACGCAACACCCCTGTATTAGATTTGCGGTCCCATACCCAGCGACACATCAAAGGATAGCGTTCGGGATAGGTATTATGCAGGACCTCTGCCGCGAGATCGCGCACCCAGCGGTGTGACTTATCGTTGGGAAACCGACTGCAGAATTTTTCTATGCGTGACTCTGTAGAGGTCGTATCGCCGATACCCGTGAGCAGTTCCCCTACGGCATCACGCAGTCCAGGAAATTTATCTTCTTCTAGATACGAACCGATGCGTCGGCGAACGCTTGCCATGAACGGGCACAATGCTTTGAAGGTCGCAAGTTCAAGTGTACGCCCCTCGCAATCGCAAAAGGCCTCTTGAAACAAGTTGTGCTTAAGCGAAAGCGCTTCGACGTAACATTCAATCCCGCCGATCGCCTCGCTTCCAGCAAGTAACGTTTCGAAGGCTTGGGCCAGACGTGGGCCACTGAGATCGAGACGCGGCCGCTCAAGCTGGTCAGGTAATGGAGCCAAGGCCGACGTCACTGCTTGGAGCAAGGACATGCTTACCCCGCGGCGGAAGCGCTTAAAGTATGGTTCTGCGCGAGCGCAGCCATCGCGGCGGAGGTCGCTTGGGCGATTGAATCGTCAATCGTCTCGGGGCCAGTCGCTGCGCCAGCAACAAAGACGCCGGCGCGGGTCGTTTGTGCGATATTCCCGTAGTTGTCTCGGCTATTTATAAATCCGTGGGGCTCAAGAGCAATCCCGAAGACTTCAGCAAGATGTTTATTGTCGACGTTCGGGTCCATGCCTATAGCATGCACTACCATATCGAATGGAATGGTGATCGGTCGTTTCACTAAAGTATCTTCACCTTTGACAATCAGACGTTCACCATCGGAGGTAACTTCTGCGATTCGAGCTTTGATATATTTAACTTTAAACTCTTCTTGGCTGCGCCAATAATATTTCGTCTCGTAAAGGCCGAATGTACGAATATCCATGTAATAGATGTACACGTGGCAATTGGGTAGCTCTTCTCGAATTTCCATTGCGATATTCGACGACACCGAGCAGCAGATCTTCGAACACCATTCGCGTCCAATCTGGCGATCACGTGAACCGACGCACAACAATATCGCAACCCGCGACGGCGTTCGCCCATCGGATGGGCACCGCACTCCCTTTCCAGACGAAATCATCTGTTCGACTTGAGTGGTAGTGACAACGTCCTCAAAAGTACCGAAACCCCATTCGGGCTTATTAATGGAATCGAAATGAGTGAAGCCAGTACAAAGCACCGCCGATCCGATTTCTACCGCATCGCCGCTTGAAAGGATAGCCGTAAAGTTTCCGGGTTGGCCGCTAAATTTGTTGACTTGTGTACCCTTGCGCACGTCAACCAGTGGACTTTGAACACTGCGTTCGACCATTCCGCCGATTGCGTCCTTGGCCCATTCGTCGCTCGGCACAAGTCGTGCGTAACCGGAAAGTATCGGCGCACCGCCGAGTGTGTCTTCTTTCTCGATTAGGATCGTTGGGTGTCCTACAGCGGCGAGTGCGTGCGTAGCCGCGAGGCCAGCCGGCCCGGCGCCGACCACGAGAATCGGTTTTGTCATGCTTGATGCTCGATGCGTATACCTTTGAAACCGGGCCCTGAGGTCACCATTTTGCGTGGGTCGTATAAATTATCTTGCGGCCCACCGGCTTCGATTTGTTTCAGGTAGGCTTCGAACTCGACTTTTTTTGCCCGCCAGTCGATGCCAAGTTTATCCATTAAGGTCTCGGTCGAGGATGCATGCCAGTGTGACTGCACGATTTTATAGGGGTGAGCCCCGCACACTAGCGCTGCGAATTGACAGTCTGCGAGTATCGGCAAGTCGTAGCCCTTCCCGGCGGCTTTACCGATCCATTGATTCTTATCCAACGTGGTGATGCAGCCAGTATCGTGGCCGATCATCACATCAGCGTTCGCCTCTTCAACTGCAATTTTTACTTTACGATCAATGGCGAACGAGCGAGTAAACTCTCGTTCCGAAATGATGTGCCGGAAGCCAAAGCCGCAGCAGTCGTACCATGTCTTATAGTCGATGACTTGAGCACCCAGGGCCTCTATGAGTCCGGTGGAGACGGCGACCCGATTGCCTTCTAGGATATCGTCGTCGTAGATCGCATCTTCCGGAACCATTTTGTAGACGTGACATGCAGGGTGGATCGTCGCGCGAACTTCTGAGGCATCGATGATCTGCCGTTCGGTGATCCTATCGCGTATAACGTGTAACCATTCGGAGTAGTGCACGACTTCTTCCGGGATCAGTAACTTACCGTCAACGAGACGGCCAAGCTTGCCGAGGATCTGTTTTGTGCGTTCGCGCAACTTTGCCGAATGCAACAAGTAGCTGCGTACTTCTTTATAATTTCCGAAAGACGTACCGCAATGGACCAACGGATAGTAATAACTTTCCGGTAGGCCTTGAGCTTTCGCTGCCACGTAGGCTTGATGAAAATTACGCAGGAAAACTGCAGCCAGACTTTCGATGTTGCCTATCCCGGATCCGTGATAGTTCCATGCCGTACAAGAGGTCTGATCGGTCTCATCCAGGTATTCGATGTTGAGTTCGTTCATCAACCACAACAACGACGCTGGGTAGCCAGGGATATTGCCGCATTGTCCACAGGATTTATGGTGCCACAGACGCTTGGTCGGGATCTTCTTTTCCCATCCATAAAGGGTTTTCACCACCACAGGTTCGTGTTCATCTGAGACACGGTGGACTACGATCTCACCTTCCTTTTCCAGCTGCCACATGATGTCTCGGACGTCTTCAACGCGATCCTTGTTAGTGAGCATAGATCGCTTATCGATTTTCTGCTCGACCCAGTTTGTCGCAGTAGCAGCTTCCGTCGGACTCAGATTTGAATCTCGCCATTCAGTGCCGTGGCCGGTAAATCGTTCACCAGTTGGTATGGTCATCTTTGTTCTCCGATAAAAGGGATCTGACCCTCTTTGTTAATC
>CAYFFH010000047.1:0-13324 GCA_964342175.1 uncultured Enterobacteriaceae bacterium
AACGCAAGAAGACGTTGGCGAGATCGTAATCTTTGACAACTTTGTTCGCGGTACACATCAAAATCTTGAGACTACGCTGAAAGATGATCGTGTGCGGGTTTTTGACATCGGCGGGGATATCTGTCAAACCGACATACTCGACGCCGCACTAAAAGATGCAAATGGTGTTTTCCACTTTGCCGCACTCTGGCTTCTGCAATGCCATGAATTCCCGCGCGCAGCATTCGACGTCAACGTACAGGGAATGTTTAACGTATTAGAGGCCTGTGTAAAAAATGGAGTGGACCGACTCGTTTATTCTTCTTCCGCCTCGGTCTACGGAGACGCGGTAGAAGAACCAATGACAGAACAGCATCCGTTTAATAATCAAAACTTCTACGGGGCGACCAAAATATGCGGTGAGGCTATGGCCCGGGCATACTACCATCGCTACGGCTTGAATTTTGTCGGGCTTCGGTACATGAATGTCTATGGTCCACGTCAGGATTATCAGGGTGCCTATATCGCGGTCATCATGAAAATGCTTGACGCAATCGATAACGGAGAGGGGCCAACCATCTTCGGAGATGGCAGCGAGGCATTCGATTTCGTTGCTGTTGAAGATTGCGCCGCCGCTAATATTTGTGCGATGAAGTCAGATCCGGTTGACGAGTTTTATAATGTTGGTACTGGTCGAAGGACTTCTCTGAAGGAAATGGCGGACCTCTTGTTGAGTTTGACCAAATCGACGGAACAGATAAATTATGCACCAAGAAGCGCCGCAACGCTCGTGAGAAACCGTATTGGTTGTCCGAAGAAAGCAAGTGCGGAAATCGGGTTTGATGCAAAAATTTCGCTTAAAGAAGGACTCAAACGCCTCATCACTTGGCGTGCAAACGATATCGCTGCCGTCGACCAAAGACGCGCGAAAGCTCGTACCTAGAGAAAAGATCATCTGATTCAACTATGTGCGGAATCGCCGGCATTATTAACTTCGATAGTTCACCTGCCACGCCAGACGAGCTGCAGCGCATGACTGATGCCATCGCGCATCGCGGACCGGATGGTGAAGGACATTATATCGATGGGCCGGTTGGCTTGGGACATCGGCGCCTCGCAATAATCGATCTTTCGGAGGCTGGGAAGCAGCCGATGATCACCGCCGATGGACGTTATGTTATTTCTTATAACGGAGAAATTTATAACTTTCTCGATTTAAAGATCGAGCTGCAAGCACTAGGCTACGTGTTTCGATCGCGTACCGACTCAGAAGTTGTTGTGAATGCATTCGCCGAATGGGGTGTCGAATCGCTGCGAAAATTCAATGGTATGTTTGCATTCGGAGTATGGGATCGTCGGCAGCGTCGGCTGACGTTGGCGCGCGATCGGTATGGCATAAAACCAGTCTACTGGACGCGGTATGGCGACACGATTTTATTCGGATCAGAAATTAAAGCAATCTTCGCCCATTCTTCTAGACGTCCTGAAATGTGTAAGGAGGGTTTGGTCGAATATTTTACGTTCCAGAATTTCTTTACCAATAATACGATATTCAAAGACATCCAAATTCTAGAGGCGGGCTCTTACATCTGTTTCGATCTGGTGCGTCGATCAGTATCGGATTCGGTTCGTTATTGGGATTTTTCATTCGAAGAACCTGAGAACGCGGATGACGAAAACGCGTATTTGGAGGAACTCGACCGATTGTTTCAACAGGCGGTCAAGCGCCAACTCGTGTCCGACGTCGATATTGGTTCTTATCTCAGTGGCGGGATGGACTCCGGCTCGGTAACGGCCCTAGCAGGGCGGCAACTTCCGTACATAAAAACCTTCACCTGTGGATTCGATCTTAGTTCCGCCAGTGGTGTTGAGATCAGTTTCGACGAACGCGCCGCAGCGGAACGGATGTCGCATCGCTTTCGTACTGAACATTACGAAATGGTGCTAAAAGCGGGCGATATGGAGCGGGTTCTGCCGCGTTTTGCCTGGCATCTTGAGGAGCCGCGGGTCGGTCAGAGCTACCCAAATTTCTACGTGGCACAGCTCGCTAGTAAATTTGTGAAGGTTGTATTATCGGGCGCTGGTGGAGATGAAATATTTGGTGGATACCCGTGGCGGTATTACCGTGCAGTTGTGAACGATAACTTCGAAGACTACATCAATAAGTATTATGTTTATTGGCAACGACTAATTCCGAACAGAGTAATTAAGGACGTCTTTAGGCCAGTATGGCCCGAAGTTGAAGGCATATATACGCGAGACACCTTCCGAGACGTATTCCATCAGCATGCCGACCAACTGACTCGACCGGAAGACTACATAAATCATTCACTTTATCTGGAAGCAAAAACGTTTCTCCATGGCTTACTCGTTGTAGAAGACAAGCTTTCGATGGCGCATGGCCTTGAGACGCGGGTTCCGTTTCTAGATAACGATCTCGTAGATTTCGCGATGCGCTTACCAGTGCATTTGAAACTTGGAAAACTCAAGGAAGTCGTCTCGTTAAATGAAAACGAAGTCGGGTTAAAAACTGCACGCTACTTTCAAAAGACTAAGGACGGGAAATTATTGTTGCGTAAGATGATGGGTAAGTACATTCCTGCGGAGGTTGTCGAGCGCGAAAAACAAGGTTTCTCCGCGCCAGATGCTAGTTGGTTTAAGGGCGAGAGCATCGATTATGTTCGCCGTGCGCTATACAGCAGCGAGGCGCGGATCTTCGACTATCTTGACCGGGATGCAGTTACCGCCCTCGTCGAGGAGCATCTAAGTGGCGAGCAAAATCGTCGGTTGCTGATCTGGTCGCTGCTAAATGTTGAGGAGTTATGCAAACGTTATCTGTAAGTGTTGTACCTAGGTGGCGTGTTCGATTACATGTCTTCTCTAATTCACACAGCTAACAATTCTCCGAGTTCAAAAAAATCAGGCACTCGGCCGTCGAAACTAAGCTTGCCAAGCTTGAGGCCTCTCGATTGTTCACGCTGTTAGAATTTCAGACTGTTGCACTGGGTTCACGCCATTCCGAGATCCGCGGAGGCTGGATCGTTATGTGAGAGCGCACGCCACATTATTGTTCAACATGAATCGAAAGGATTGTCGTTACCGAATGTGTAGGTTTGCAATACAATTAATGGACGAAATATCGATGTCTTGGATCGTTATGATGAGTGTAGGAGTGGATGAGGATCTAGGTGTAACGGGTCTTGCGACCGAAATTGTCGTGGAAACCAGTATTGAAATTAAGTGCGCTCTGTTGAACAGAAAGCACTCCAGCGATTTAAGTATGGATAGTTTGTTGTATCTTTCGGTAACTGGATCTGAATTGAAGAATTCTTGTGACGTCATCCGAGAGACTGTCCGAGATCTGAGCACGGTAGTTCGGTCGAGAAGCTAGGTCGCTAACGATGTGCGGTATCTTGGGGTTTCTTGATCCCGGTAGTGTTGACGAACAAAAAGCAATCGCGCTGGCTAAACGCATGGGCGTTACTATGCGCAACCGGGGCCCTGATGATCATGGCGAGTGGTGCGATGCTGGTGCGGGCATCGTGCTTGGCCAGCGTCGGCTATCGATCAATGATCTATCGTTTGCCGGGCATCAACCAATGGTTTCCGCCAGCGGTCGCTACGTGATCGTCCTGAATGGGGAAATATATAACTTCCTTGAATTACGGCGGGACCTTGAACAACGCGGTTACCCGTTCAGGGGCAATTCCGACACCGAGGTGGCGATCGCAAGCATCGAGCACTATGGATTCACCGAGGCGCTCACCCGGTTCGTTGGGATGTTCGCGATTGGACTTTGGGATCGGGACAATCGGTCCTTATTCCTAGCGCGCGACCGCATAGGCGAGAAGCCACTCTATTACGGGAAGGTCCGGGATACGTTCGTCTTTGCGTCAGATCTGAACGCTATCCGTGAGATGCCAGGTTGGTCCGCACAGATCGATCGAGATTCCCTGGGTTTGATGATGCAGCATTTCTACGTGCCTGCCCCAAAAACGATTTATAAAGATTATAAAAAGCTTCTCCCGGGTACGTGGTTGCGTGTCGATGCGAGAGACTGCGGAATAGATCGCGAACCAGTGAGTTACTGGTCGGCAGCCGATCTTGCGGTAGTTGCAGCCGACGAACGCCAAGCGATCGATCCTTCAACTGCAATAGACGCTCTAGAGTCTTTACTGCGTCGAACTATCCGCGACAAGATGATCGCGGATGTTCCCCTCGGTGCTTTTTTATCCGGGGGTGTCGATTCGTCTACCATCGTCGCACTCATGCAGGCGGAGAGCATGGACAAGGTGAAAACCTTCAGTATTGGATTTGAAGACGAGCGGTACAACGAAGCAAATGAAGCTCGACAGGTTGCGACCCATTTGGGTACCGAGCATACGGAGTTATACGTTACTCCGGAACAGGCGCAAGAGGTTATTCCAAAACTGCCAGAACTATATTCTGAGCCATTTGCCGATTCGTCTCAAATTCCGACCTATCTCATCTCCGCTTTAGCACGTCGCGATGTCACCATCGCACTTTCTGGTGATGGCGGGGATGAATTATTTGGTGGTTACACCCGTTATCTCTTGGCCGAGAAAATATGGCGGCGCTTGAATCGGATACCGGATCCATTACGATTTCTTGTCGGTATGTTGGTGTCATTGTTGCCGGCTACTAAAATAGACGGTTTGACTAATCCGATAAAATCGCTCTTGCCGGACCGGTGGCGTTACAAACACCTCGCCAATAAACTACAAAAGCTAGCAATAATCTGCCGATCAAGGGATCCAGAAGCAGTATATAAATCACTCACTAGTATGTGGGAAAGACCGTCGCGTGTTGTGGTTGGTTCTAGAGACATTGATATGTTTCAATCACAACCGGGAATTATTTCTCAACTGCCTAATTTTACTGAGCGTATGATGCTCTTAGATCTTCTTCTGTATCTACCAGGCGATATACTTACAAAGGTTGACCGTGCAAGCATGGGTAAGAGCCTCGAGGTGCGTATACCGTTTCTAGACCATCGTGTTGTCGAACATGCCTGGCGTCTGCCGCTTAGTTTGAAAGTTAGAGGCAACGACAGTAAATGGTTACTGAAGCAAGTTCTTTTTCGATTTGTCCCAAAAGTATTGATCGATCGGCCGAAAATGGGATTCGGTGTGCCTATTGATGAATGGCTGCGCGGCCCTATGCGCGGCTGGGCTGAAGAGTTATTAGAAGAACGGTTACTCGCGCACCAAGGTTTTTTTCATGCTGCTGAAGTCAAGAGAACATGGCAGCAGCACCTTAGTGGGAAGGCAGACTGGCAGCACTTACTTTGGCCAATACTGATGTTTCAAGCGTGGTTCGATTATTATGATCGACAGAGTTAAGGTTCTAGTCGTTATCGGAGAACTCGAAGTCGGGGGTACGGAACGACAGTTACTGAACGTATCACGCGAAATTAATAGCGATGACATAGAAGTCGTTGTGTACGCGCTGAGAGGTGATGGCAGTCTTATTGAGTCTTTTCTCGCGGCAGGTATCCGCGTGATTTATCCTCCTGGTCATTCACGACGTTGGTTAGGGCTTTTACGGACTGCGGCCCATCTAGTTAGGACCTTTCGATCCGAGCGCCCGCGCATATTGCATTTCTTCCTTCCTGAAGCATATCTTATTGGCGGTTTGTGTAGTCTGTTGGGACCCTCTTGTGTTCGTATCATGAGTCGGCGCAGTTTAAATTACTATCAACGGCGATGGTTCGGGATCCGTTCTATCGAGCGAATTTTGCACCATCGGATGGATGGGATTCTAGCTAACTCGCGAGCCGTGTTATCAGATCTTAAAAATGAAGGAGTGCCGGATCACATTAGTGGGGTAGTCTGCAATGGTGTGTCAGTGCCACCTAATATTGATGAGACTGCGATCGCGGCGTTACGGCTAGAGCTAAGTTTAAATCCGACTGGTATCGTTCTAATCGTCGTGGCGAATCTCATTCCTTATAAAGGCCACAGTGATGTGTTCGACGCGCTTGTTTGTGCACGAGATAGCCTTGGTGATTCGTGGACCTTATTACTTGTAGGGGCCGATCATGGAATCGAAATTGGGCTCAAACAGCGGGCGAAAGATGCGGGGATCGAAGCGAATATTCGATGGCTAGGGCGACAGAGTGACGTATATCCTTATCTAGCAGTTTCCGATATTGCGGTGCTGGCTTCTCACGAAGAAGGATTTTCCAATGCAATACTGGAGGCGATGGCGATGCAATTACCCGTGATTGCCACCGCGGTTGGGGGTAACTTGGAAGCCGTGCTTGATGGAAAGACTGGGATCTTGGTTCCGCCAGAAAATCCGAAGGTGTTGGCAGCGGCTATCATTCGGTTGGCGAATGAGGTGAATTTGCGCCAAGAAATGGGTAAAGCTGGACAGAAACGGGTTTTGCATTTTTTCGCGATCGAACAATGTGCTGATGCCCATCGTCGCCTATATTTAGATTTAGCGCACGGGAGGCGCACACCCATCCGATCGTTGGTAGGGATCGGTCCCTAAAATGCATCAAACAACACAAGGAAGATCGGTTCGGATATTATTTGCGGTGACAGAGGATTGGTATTTCTGGTCACACCGAAAACCGTTATCTGATTATCTCCAAAAGCTTGGCTACAAGATTGTCCTAGCCACCCGCTTTAATCGATATGAGAATTACTTGGCTGCTACGGGTATTCGTGGTATCCCAATTCCGTTCGAACGTTCGTTGAAACGACCTTGGCGAGATTTCCGCGCGATGATGGGGTTGTGGTCGGCGGTTAAGTCCGATCGGCCAGACATCGTTCATTTAGTATCTCTCAAACCTATATTATTGAGTTGTCTTGCGTTGGTTACGCATCGGCACATCCATTTCATCGCTGCGTTCACCGGTATGGGTTATCTTTTTTCGTCCTCAGATCCCAGTGCACGTTGGTTTCGATGGTGTCTAATTGCTGTACTGCGGTTGCTTTTACGAAGATCTAATGTCTGGATCATCGTGCAAAACCCAGATGATCTTGCGTTGCTACGGGCACATAAAATAGGTACCCCAGATCGTATTCGCCTTATCCCAGGTGTTGGAGTGGATACCTCTGTGTATACATTTTCTGAACTTAAGCTTTTCGATCCAGTATTAGTGATATTGCCGGCTAGGTTGATACGTGACAAGGGAATCGAGGAATTTGTCGACGCCGCGCGCCAGGTCAAGCAAAGCGATCCGACTATACGATTTGTGGTTGTCGGTGCTCAGGATCCAGACAATCCGGGTTCAATTGAGCACTCAGTTGTAGAAAGATGGGTACGCGAAGGCGTTATCGAATGGTGGGGCCACCGTGATGACATGACTGCAGTCTACCAACAAGCGAGGATTGTTTGTCTACCATCGTATCGAGAGGGGATGCCGAAAGTGCTACTTGAGGCGGCAGCTTGTGGCCGACCGCTGGTCGCTAGCGATGTTGCAGGGTGTCGCGAAGTTTGTCGCAACGGGGTGAATGGAACTTTAGTCCCACCGCGAGCATCGGATGAATTGGCGAAAGCTATTTTAAATGTTGCGTCTAACCCGGCGCTTCAAGTCGCTTACGGTACAGCGGGTCACCGAATTGTTGAGAGCGAATACTCGATCGAACAGATTGGACAACAGACGCACGAGTGTTATGAAAATATTCTTTCAAACCCTGTAGGAGACAAGTGATTGCTCAATTTAGTTAGCCATGCACTGCATAGTTTGAGTGATCTCATGTCGAGATAGCGCATTGCGAGTACTAGTCACCGGATCAACGGGATTCGTCGGGAACGTTGTTTGTCAGGTATTACTTGATGCCGGACATGACGTTACTGCAGCGGTGCGGGGATTGCCAGTTGTTGTTCCGGGTTGTCATCCCGTGGTCGTCGGGGATATTGACGGAAAGACTAAGTGGCATCATGCTCTGGACCAGATTGACGCTGTCGTCCATCTCGCCGCACGGACCCACCAGGGCGATGGCGAAGGCGCATTTAGAGCATATCAAAAGGTGAACGTCGAGGGTGCCGCACAACTAGGGCGAGCAGCGCTAACTGCTGGTGTTCGGTCTTTTGTATATATGAGTTCGATCAAGGTTAACGGCGAATATTCTTTGTTGGACGTGAGCGGGAAACCAATTGCTTTCAGTGGTAAGGACGAACCACGTCCGGCTACGCCTTATGGCCACACGAAGTGGCTGGCAGAGCAGGCTTTGAGTGAAATAATGCACGGAAGCAACACTCGGTTGATGATCTTGCGGCCACCGCTTGTGTATGGATTAGGATTGAAAGCCAACTTGCTGCGTTTGATCCGGGCTGTGCACGTTGGAGTTCCATTACCTTTCGCTGGTTTCAAAAACCCCCGCAGTCTCATAGATGTTAAGAATCTCGCGAATGCCGTAACCCTTGCCGTGGGGGTAAATTGTAGCGCTTCAGGCGCATATACGTTGGCAGATATCGATATTTCGACTGCGGATCTAGTTTCTGCGATAGCAAAGGCTTTCGGTTCGCGCCCGCGTCTTTTTCGACTCCCTGTAGCTTTACTGACGACGGCAGCGCTACTCACTGGTCATCGCGATCAACTAAATAAGCTTACACAACCCTTAATTGTCGACAGGACGCACATAACGGCGGCGATGAACTGGAGCCCGCAGGGTTCTTTGGAGGAGTCGTTGTACGAAATTGCCATACATTATCGTGCGACACGAGCAAAGTGATGTTATTGAGCAGCATTGTGTTTTTTACAACGATGTTGGGTACGGCAGTACTGACTAGGCACGTTCGACGCTATGCGATAGAACGAAAGCTTGTGGACTTTCCGAATGCACGGGGCCTGCACAAGAAAATACTGCCTAGAGGTGGTGGTGCCGCAATCGTGATTGTGGTGAGTCTGTGTCTTATCGCGCTACAAAGGAGCGCCTTAATAGATGAACGGATAGCGGTTCTCTGGGTAGGATGTGGTGTCGGGTTTGGTTTGCTCGGATGGGCAGACGATCACATCGATATCTCTTCGCTGATTCGGTTTATTTCTCAATTGGTTTTAGCATTTGGTTTTTGTATCGCTGTGTTTATGCAACCTAGTGCTGAGACACTTTGGTGGGCGGAGACCTGGCGGCTTTTGGGCACAGTGGTTGTGTCCGTTGCTATTGTTTGGTTTGTTAATTTATATAATTTTATGGACGGTGCCGATGGTTTTGCTGGGAGCGAAGCTGTTGTAGTTGCTACTACTGGTGCGTTCATATCGGGTGCTTCGGGTGCGATAGACACAATGTTGCTATCCCTTGCGATAGCAGGTTCCTCGGCCGGGTTTTTAATTTGGAATTGGGAGCCCGCGCGCATATTTCTGGGCGATGTAGGGAGCTATTTCCTTGGGTTCCAATTTTGTGCATTGATCATCCACGACCTTTATTTCGGGACGGCCCCATGGATGTGGTTGATTTTACTATCTCCTTTTATTACCGATGCGACCTTGACTCTGTTGAGACGAATATTCAAACGAGAACGTTGGTGGCAAGCGCATCGTTCCCATATCTATCAACTATTGATTCTTCATGGTCGAAGTCACGCCATGGTTTCGCTAAGCCTCGCTGTCGGAACACTCTTAGTTTTGTTTCCTATCGCCTGGATCTCTGTCGATCAACCAGTACTAGCGCCGCGACTGACGGGTATCGCATATGTATTGACTGGTATGATATGGCTTATCTTACAGAATAAATTTGACTCGCATATCTAATCGGACAGCATAGTGATTAGCAATCGCACGAAAGTGATTCTCTACGATGTTTTAGCGATTTTGCTTGCATGGTGGCTAGGTTTACTCGCGCGCTTTAATTTTGAGTTGCCACCAACGGCATTTGTCGATTCGGCGATTTATGCTTCACCGATTGTCCTGATCGTTCAATCAGCAATCTCGCGCTATTTTCGCTTATACAAAGGACTGTGGAGATTCGCAAGCCTCCCAGATTTGTGGAACATCATTCGTGCTGCGGCGTTGGGTTCCGTTTGTATAGCGCTTGTTTTGCTCGTCATTAATCGGCTCGAAGATACCCCTCGGTCGTTACTGATCCTCTATCCTTTCTTCTGTGTTTTCCTTTTAGGTGGTCCACGGCTTGCTTATCGTGTGTGGAAAGATCGTTCTTTAGCCCTTGATGACACGTCTGGGAGAGAGCGTGTTGTCATCATCGGCGCGGGTGCCGGGGGCGAGATGGTCGTACGTGACATGTTACGTGATGGATCTTACGTGCCCGTAGGAATGGTTGACGACGATACTGCTCTGTTGAAGGCTCATATCCATGGTATTCCTGTCCTGGGGTCTGTGAAGGATTTACCGTCCATTGTCCAACGTTACGGGGTGGATGCACTTATAATTGCCGTACCGTCTGCTAGCAACATAGAGATGAGGCATATTGTTGATATGTGTGAGCAGTCTGGACTTCCATTTCGCACCTTACCTCGAATTCAAGATATTGTTTCTGGGAAAGTCGGATTACAGGAGGTTCGTGAAGTATCGATCGACGACCTACTAGGGCGCGATAAAGTAGAGCTAGATTGGCAGGTCATCCAGTCCGCATTGGTTGGCAAGGTGGTGTTGGTCACGGGCGGTGGTGGCTCGATTGGCTCCGAGCTGTGCCGACAGGCGGCCCGGCTTGGCGCATCCGAAGTGATCGTATTTGATCATAGTGAGTTCAATCTATATCAAATCGACAAAGAACTGCGCGAGAAATTTCCCGATCTAACGTTGCATTGTATCCTCGGGGATATCTGTGATCGTGTTGCACTTGATCGGCTCTTTAAGATGTTTTCGCCGCGCCTCGTGTTTCACGCGGCGGCATATAAACATGTTACGGTACTAGAGAGCCAAGTACGCGAAGCCGTTCGTAACAATGTGATTGGGACTTACGAGGTAGCGCTCGCTGCCGAGCGCTACGGGAGCGAGAACGTCGTTCTAATCTCTACTGATAAAGCGGTTAAGCCGAGTAGCATCATGGGAGCGACAAAGCGGTTCGCTGAATTGATCTGTGAAATGAAGAACTACGACTCCCAGACTCGCTTTATTATTGTGCGTTTTGGAAACGTCCTTGATTCGGCGGGCAGTGTGGTACCTTTGTTTCGGCAGCAAATTCGTGATGGTGGCCCAGTTACGGTCACGCACCCAGATGCTACCCGCTACTTTATGACGATCCCTGAATCTTGTCAGCTAATACTGCAAGCATCTGCGGTTGGTCTTGGTGGTGAAATATTTGTGCTCGATATGGGACAATCGATAAATATCGGATACATGGCTGAGCAGATGATACGGTTGTCTGGGCGTGAACCAGGAGTTGAGGTGCCGATCGTATATACGGGCCTGAGGCCCGGCGAGAAATTACATGAGGAGCTATTCCATTCTGGGGAAGACCTATCACAGACTTCTCACAGCAAGTTAATGCTGGCAGGGCACTCAAAGAATAACAACAGCAGTATTGGCAGTATTTTCGAACAACTGAAACACGCGAGCGAAAATTTTGATGAAGACTCAATTTATCGCCTATTAGTTGAGGCTGTTCCCACGTTGGCAGAGCCGAAAGAAGTCTCGGACGAGCATGTAAACATATTAAATACGATCCCCAGTAATCAATGACGACAGTAGTACGTAAAGCAGTCTTCCCCGTGGCCGGTATGGGCACAAGGTTTCTACCTGCGACCAAGGCGAGCCCGAAAGAGATGCTACCGATTGTTGATAAGCCTTTGATCCATTATGCGGCTGAAGAAGCAGTCGAAGCCGGGATCAAAGAGTTAATCTTTGTCATCGGCCGAACGAAGCGATCGATCCCTGATTATTTCGACAAGGCGTATGAGCTAGAAGCGGAACTCGAGAAGAACAATAAGGCGGAGATGCTGGATCTCGTGCAGAACATCCTGCCGCCGGATGTTGCCTGTATCTACATCCGACAAGCAGAGCCGCTGGGTCTGGGACATGCCGTACTTTGCGCGAAACCCGCGCTCGGTACTGAGCCTTTCGCTGTGTTGCTCGCAGATGACCTCATCGACGGTAAAAAAGCCGGTTGTCTTAAACAAATGATCGACGTGTATTCTCAATCCAATTGTGGGATCGTGGCCGTCGAGCCTGTGCCCAAGGATGAATCGTTACGCTATGGTATCGTTGAGACAGAGGGTATACGGGATCGTATCGGTAGATTACGCAATATCGTAGAGAAGCCAGACCCCGATATTGCGCCGTCCAACTTAGGTGTTGTCGGGCGTTATATTCTACCCCCTCAAATTATAGATATATTGGAGGAGACCGATCGCGGTGCTGGTGGCGAAATTCAATTAACGGATGCTATAGCGAGCCTCCTCGATCGGCAAGAGATGCTTTCCTACGAATTTGCTGGAACTCGCTACGACTGCGGGGCAAAACTAGGGTACCTAGAAGCGACGATTGACTACGCATTGAAGCATCCGGAACTCAGTGCCGAATTTGCCAGCTTTTTGCGCAATCGCGCTAGTCGGTTGTAGGGTTGCCGACTTTTTTCACGAGTCAGAAAGTCGCACCGAATCATCGATTCAATGGACCTACTTGAATGTTGGGTTGCGTTTTGAAGGCCGATTAAAACCCCTCTAAACGTGCTAGCTTACGCGCCAGTTCTGCCTGTAGGTAAGCAAGCGCACATTGCGAATGTTCGTCCCCAGATTCTTCTGCGATAGCTGGTAGCTGCGTTAATTCACGGACCTCGTTTTTAAGGTTCGTCTTCTCGAGTCTCGCTTTTTCGGCCCCGGTACTCATAAGCGGGAAGCAGTCCTTAAGTTGCTCAAGGTCATTAACTAGGGCTCTACACCTCTCGTACTTTATTTTCGCCGCCATTTGGATCATTCCCATTACGTCATTTGCAAGTGAGTTGCAACATAATCTTAATTAAAGATCTTATTATTTATCATTAAAATTATGATTATGAAGAGAATATTGAATGATTCTTAGAAGAGACTTCAACTATTCCTGCTAATTATCTAAGTATATTCAACCGCATTAACCCTCGAGCTATACAAGAGTGTCGAAATCGGTGTATTTGGAGACTGCTGAGTAATTCCGTAGGCCATCAAGATTGATGAACGTTAGGACGATATATTCTTCCTTTATGAGGTCCGAGGATGCTCTAACTCCTTTGGTCCGGATTGCGATGATGTTTTGACATCATATCCGCCGATAGTGAAATGTGTGCAACGTTTACATTTCATTGTATGGGTGCGGTCTGGATAATCGTATTTGGCCTTGCTTAAACGGCGTGAAAGACGAAGTAGGGGCTTAATCGTACCCGACAAGTTCGACGTAACCTGTACCGCTAATACGTTCCGTCGCGGATTCCCCGGTAAC
>CAYFFH010000048.1:0-13146 GCA_964342175.1 uncultured Enterobacteriaceae bacterium
GAGGGTAATCTGCATAAATTTTAATGATTATAAATTAGACGCAATCTCAAAATTCGCGGATTCATCGCCTCCGCGCTAAATTAAAAATGTCTCAAAAATGCTTATTTGCGTCGCCGCAAATCGCACCTTCTTCATCATTTGACCTCCTAACAGCCATCACCCAATTTAGCGCGTTTCCAGAATTTTACTGCTAGCCATCTACATCATCCGCACGATGTCATTGTAAACTGCTAGGCCCATAAGCCCGAGCAGAAAAACTAATCCGATTTGATGCCCAATCAGCTGCAAGGATTCTGGAACCGGCCGGCGCGTAGCGAATTCTATCAGGTAATACAATAAGTGTCCGCCATCCAGAAGTGGGATTGGTAACAAATTTAGCACCCCTAGAGAGATGCTTACCAGCCCAAGGAAATCCAAAAACCGCGAGAATCCCATTTCGGCCGATTGTCGCGCGTAACTGGCGATACTAATAGGGCCACTCAAGTTCTCCATGGAGGCCTCACCTAGAACCATTTTTCTAAGAAACTTGAGGGTGATCGTGACAACCTCCCCAGTGCGCTCGATTGCCCTTGGCATCGCCTGCCAAATTCCGTAACGCTCCGTCCCCAAGGGCACCGCATCCACATTCGAGACGTCTACCTCGGCACCAATACGTCCGAACACGGTACCGTTACGCTCGACCCGCTTTGGTGTCAATGACAAGGTTAGCCGTACGCTGTCGCGCTGCAAGATGACGTTGATCGCCTCTTCTGGCCTCGCCCGCACATATTCGACCCACTCAAGCCACGTTGTAATATAATTCCCGTCGGCAGAAATCACTCTATCACCGGAACGAATGCCCGCCAGGGCGGCTGGATCGCCGGCAATGACTCGACCGATTAACGGCTCTATTGGTACCCGATACGGTTCGAATCCGACTTTATCAAAAAACTTTCCCCGGCTGAGATCGTCGACTGAGATATTCCCCAAACTTATCAATACATCACGCTCATAACCGTCTTCGTTGACCACTCGTAGAACGATTGAACTCGAATCCAAGATCGCTGTCGTAGCGGATCGAAAAACATTATCCCAGGTCGGGGAGCTCTGGCCATTGACCCCCTTAATCTCTTCTCCCGTTTTAAGTCCGGCCGTCGCGGCTAATGAATGGGGAATAACCTCACCAACGACCGGCCGTGGACCGGATACACCAGCGATATACATTGCCCAGTAGACGACAAAAGCAAACAAGAAATTAGCCATAGGTCCGGCCAAAACAATTGCCGTTCGCGCGCCTAAAGTTTGGTTATTGAACGCGCGATGTCGTAATTCATCCGGCACCTCGCCTTCACGCTCATCAAGCATTTTCACGTAGCCACCGAGGGGGATTGCCGCAATTACAAATTCTGTCTCATCTTCTCCCTTGTTTGTCGACCACAAACCTCTGCCGAAACCAATAGAGAACCGCAGAATCTTCACGCCGACCCTTCGCGCAACCCAATAATGTCCGTACTCGTGCACCGTCACCAGGATTCCGAGCGCAACCACAAAAGCGAGTATTGTCTGAATCAGCTCCATCAAGTAACTCGCTGCGCTACAAGTTCGTCGACGTAAGTACGCGACTTTGCATCGTCATCAAGGACAATCGCGAGACTATCGGCGTCTCGTGCAGGTATATCTTCCAGAGCTTTCTCGATTAAAACTGCGATATCAGTAAACGGGATACGCCCATCAAGAAATGCTGCAACAGCTGCCTCATTCGCCGCGTTCAAGATTGCGCTGGCCGTACCCCCCGCCCCCATCGCATCCCGTGCAAGTCGCAAGCACGGGAAACGGCCCGTATCCGGAGCTTCAAAATCTAATCTTGCAATAGAGACAATATCCAGCGTGTCGACACCTGACTCACGCCGCTCTGGCCACCCTAAAGCGTATGCAATCGGCGTTCTCATATCCGGATTACCCAATTGCGCGAGAACCGACCCATCTACATACTCCACCATTGAATGGATGATGCTTTGCGGATGGATGACAACAGTAATTAATTCTTGACTGGTATGGAACAACCAACATGCTTCAATGATTTCTAACCCTTTATTCATCATCGTCGCCGAGTCGACAGAAATCTTACGACCCATAACCCAATTAGGATGAGCACAGGCTTCGTTTGGGGTGACCTTACTCAATTCAGAAAGCGGCCGTTGTCTAAACGGCCCCCCAGACGCAGTCAGAAGGATTTTTCTCACCCCAACTCGATCAAAACCTTCTTCAAATCTTCGCGGCATACATTGAAAGATTGCATTATGCTCACTGTCGATAGGTAGCAGTACAGCGTTGCTTTCAGCTACCGCGTCCATAAATAATTGGCCTGACATTACGAGTGCTTCTTTATTCGCCAACATCACCCGTTTACCCGCGCGAGCAGCAGCGATGCTCGGAAGTAAACCAGCAGCGCCGACTATTCCAGCCATTACTGCATTTGTCTCCGGGAGAGAGACTACATACTCAAGGCCGTTGACTCCACTCAAAACTACAGTTGATAAACCGCGCGCGCGAACTCGGGCCAGTAGTTTTTCCGCGCAATCGTGATCCGCCATAACAGCAAACTTTGGTTCCCACATTTCACATTGTGAAAACAACTCATTAACATTACGATTCGCCGTCAACGCGACGATGTCGTACGTTGTACGGTCACGCGCAATTACGTCTAAGGTATTGATACCAATCGTTCCCGTCGACCCTAGTATCACAATTCCAGTCATAGGCGATTGACCCCGTGATACAGACCGGCAACAAAGATCGGTGTCGCCGCAACTAATCCATCGATGCGATCCAGCACTCCCCCGTGCCCGGGTAATATGCGACCACTATCTTTCATACCAACACGCCTTTTCAACATACTTTCAAATAAATCACCTATGACAGATGCAATCATTGCAGCTACGGCAGTCACAATGAACACAATCTGCGCCGCAACCGATAACGCCATCGCACTACTGACCGCGACCGCATAAATCGTGCCAAATCCGAGCCCGCCAATTAGACCTTCCCAGGTTTTTCCTGGGCTCACATGCGATGCAAGACGCCTTCGCCCCCAGCGCTTCCCAACAAAAAATGCGACCCCATCGGTGACCCAAATCAAGGTAAAGAATATAAGCAGCATGGCACTATCATTTTCAAGCAACCAAACAACGCCGGACCACGCAGGTAACAATACCACTAGTCCGCACACGCCGTTAGTTGTAATACCAACAAAACGATGCAAACGCTGCCTTTGCACAACAATTACGAGTATCGCAGCGAACGACCACGATATCAGTGCGGCAATATTCAGATAAGGAAATAGCAAGGCTGATTCGTTCCACTGCCAAACCACATACGCTAGTAACGCCAGCAAAACACTGTAGGCCAGCTTCCGGTGACTGCCCGTCCAGCCGATCAGACCCGACCACTCCCACGCAGCAATAATAACGAACCCACCTAGTACGGCTGCAGTTCCGGCCGTCGGCAGACCCAGCACTGCCCCCACAACGAGCATTCCCAATAAGATGGCGGTAATTACTCTTTTCATTAGCACGATCGTTTAACTACACGCAGCATTAAGACTAATGCGGTTTTGCTCCTTTCAGATAAATTCATCGAAGCAAACTAGCACCGAAATATTGACAAGCAATTAGGCGGTTGAGGGTGTCGGCAAATTAGCTAGCTCAATTTGATCGCCAGTCATACCAAATCTGCGCTGTCGCATCGAGTACCTCGCCAAAGCCTGATCAAACTCGGCCGTATCAAAATCCGGCCACAAACAATCTGTGAAGTAGAGTTCTGTATAAGCTAGCTGCCATAACAAGTAATTACTGATGCGCTGTTCACCACCAGATCGAATAAATAAATCCGGCTCTGGCAACTGAGTAAGGCAAAGATATTTCGAAATTGTTTCTTCAGTAATTTCCTCAGGCAAAATTTTGCCCACCGCAACGGCAGCCGCGATCCGTCGTGTTGCCTCAGTCACATCCCATCGGCCACCGTAATTTGCAGCGATAATCAGGTTCAAAACATCGTTGCTCCGAGTCAATTCTTCCGCCTGCTCAATACGAAGTTGGAGCTGGTGGGGAAACCCTTCCCGGTCACCAATAACTTGAAGGCACACACCATTATCGTGTAGTCGCTCCACCTCCTCCTCTAAAGCGACTGAAAATAGTTCCAAAAGTAATTCCACTTCTGTCGTCGGACGACGCCAATTCTCGCTGCTGAAAGCAAACAATGTAAGACATTTAATACCTAATTGACCGCAACGCTCTACGATCACTTTAACGTTTTCTACTCCAGCACGGTGACCAGCGACTCGCGGCAGCTGCCGCCGGATTGCCCATCGCCCGTTACCATCCATGATGATAGCAACGTGTTGAGGAACTGTTATGTCTGTTGCTTCAGTCATTTTCGTGATATGCACCTCTAATACTGTGGGTAATTAACACTTACTAGACCTCCAACATTTCAGACTCCTTATCACTCAAAATCAAATCGATCTCTTTGATCTTAGAGTCAGTCAACTTTTGTACTTGATCCTCTCCTTTATGTTCGTCATCTGCGGAGATCTCTTTATTCTTTGCTAGCTCTTTCATACGATGAATTGCGTCACGTCTGATATTACGAACCGCAATCCGAGAATTTTCCGCTTCGGACTTCGTTACCTTTATTAAATCGCGGCGACGTTCCTCAGACAGCGGTGGTAAGGGAATCCGCATTACGGTTCCTATCGTTGCAGGATTAAGACCTAGATCAGACTCTAGTATGGCTTTTTCGATCACTGGAACCATTGTTTTATCCCACGCTGTCACGGTCAGTGTTCGAGCATCCTCAACCGCGACGTTTGCCGCTTGGGTCAACGGTGTTTGGGCACCGTAGTAGTCGACCAGAACGTGATCAAGCAAACTAGGATGAGCACGACCAGTACGAATTTTTGTTAAATCCAACCGAAATGAATCTATGCTTTTCCCCATCCGTATACCTGCGTCAGCAAGTATGTCCTTTATCATTTGGATTTCTCCTGACTGGTAACTAGTGTACCGACGTTCTCGCCAAGAGCAGCGCGGACGAATGATCCCGGTGTGGTCATATCAACAACTCGTAGCGGCATTTTGTTATCGCGACACAGTACTATGGCAGTCGCATCCATCACTCCAAGTTTTTGGGTGAGCACCTCATCGTAATCCAGCTCATCATATCGGATCGCATCCACAACTGTAGACGGATCTGCCGAATATACGCCATCGACCTTTGTTGCCTTGATCAGCAAATCAGCTCCAATCTCTACTGCCCTAAGACTCGCGGCAGAATCGGTGGTAAAAAACGGATTCCCGGTCCCAGCGGCCAAGATCACGACCCGCCCTTTCTCAAGGTGCCGTATCGCCCGACGTCGAATATAGTCTTCACAAACCTCGTATATTTTAATCGCAGACATAACGCGGGCATGTAGTCCAACCCGCTCAAGACCATCCTGGATTGCAAGGCCGTTTATGACGGTTGCAAGCATCCCCATCTGATCAGCCGATACACGGTCCATGCCCTTCGCCGCCAGACCCGCTCCCCGAAAAATATTACCGCCGCCTATCACAATCGATACCTGCACTTCAGCCTCAATCAAATCCCTGATCTCGAGCGCAATTCTGTTTAATACAGCAGGATCAACTCCGTACTGTTCATTACCCATCAGTGCTTCACCGCTCAGCTTAATGAGTACACGCCGACATACCTTGGAATCAGAGCTCAGTATCACGGCACTCCTTTGCCTAAATCTTGTGTTTGCGCCATAACCTCCTCGGCAAAATTATCTTCTTTCTTTTCGATTCCAGCACCAACTTCATAGCGAATGAAAGAACTCACGGAAGCACCATTAGTTTGCAGTAACTTCCCAACGGTGTTGTCCGGATCTTTTACAAACGCCTGTCCGTTGAGGGTAATTTCAGCAATAAATTTGCGAATTCTTCCTAAAACGATTTTCTCAATAATTTCAGGGGGTTTCCCAGTCTGTTCAGCTTGAGCGGATTGAATTTCTTTTTCTTTTTCGATCAAATCAACAGGAATATCAGCCTCACTGACGCATACTGGATTGCTCGCCGCTATATGCATTGCGATGTCTTTTGCCAATGTCTCGTCGCCACCCTCAAGTACAACGATCACTCCGATTCGAATACCGTGCAAATAGTACGCCAGTATATTGTTACCAGCCGAGACGACGGCAAATCGGCGTAGGGATATTTTTTCCCCGACCTTGGCTGATAAATCTTGTCTCGCGTCTTCAATGGTGCCATGACCGCCAACGATACCTGCCTTGCCTAGTGTTTCAACGTCAGTCGGTTTAACGTTTAATATCGTAGCCGCAACATTACGTGAAAATTTCGTGAAGTTCTCATCCTTGGCCACAAAATCGGTCTCACTATTGATTTCAACGATAACTCCATTACCGTTCTCAACGCAGATAGCGACCGCACCCTCTGCGGCGATACGGCTTGCTTTTTTTGCGTCTTTTGCGGCGCCTGATTTTCGAAGATAGTCAATTGCCTTATCGACATCTCCATTGGTTTCGACTAATGCGTTTTTACAATCCATCATCGCAGCGCCCGAACGTGAGCGCAGCTCCTTCACTAGTGCCGCGGTAACTTGCATCACTTTTTCCCTTATCTAGCGCAGCGCTATCTGTGATTCGCCAATCATTCAGATACGGCCTTAGGATTCGGATCAACTTCACCTGTAGAGCCTGCTGCGGTTAAGTCAGTTTTTGCTACCGAAGGAGCTACACCAGAAGTAATCGCAGTCGGCTCCTGCGCTGCCGAGTCTATTGACACGTTCGATGCATCCCGATCATCTTCATCGCCTCGGCCATCAATTACGCCGTCAGCTCCCGTATCTAAATTGGCTTCTGATTCATCCAACTCGACAAAGTCGTCTTGACCACCGGCCGCTGTCTCGGAGACGGTGAGTCTTGCGTCGAGAATGGCGTCTGCAATCGAACTCGCATAAAGATTAATGGATCTAATCGCATCATCATTCCCGGGAATAATGTAATCGCACCCGTCAGGAGAGTTATTCGTATCGACGATTGCAATCACAGGTATTTTCAATTTTACCGCTTCTGCGACGGCGATCTTTTCATGTCCGACGTCGACAACAAAAAGTGCATCTGGCAGACTTTCCATGTCCTTGATCCCGGATAATCCGCGATTTAATTTTTCTAATTCCCGTCGGAGATTGAGTCCCTCCTTTTTGGTGATACGTTCTAGCCCACCTTCCGCGATCAAAGTTTCTATCTCCTTAAGACGTCGAATCGACTGCTTTACCGTCTTAAAATTGGTTAACATGCCGCCAAGCCAGCGACGATTGACGTAGGGCATATCGCAACGGTTCGCTTCTCGTTCTATGGCCTCCTGAGCTGCACGTTTGGTCCCAACGAACAAGATTTTGCCGCGTTTGGCTGCCAGTCGACCAACAAAATTCGTCGACTCAATAAATAAAGGAAGGGTCTTTTCTAAATTGATAATGTGAATTTTATTGCGCTCTCCAAAAATATAAGGAGACATCTTCGGATGCCAGAAACGGGTTTGGTGTCCGAAGTGGACCCCAGCCTCTAGCATCTGGCGCATACTAACGTCAGACATTGCTTTCTCCTATGGGGTTTTGCCTCCACCTACCCCATACTCCAATCCGCCAGAATAATCGGCAGACACCCCGGAGTAGGTGTCGATAGGTGTGCGAATTAACGAATAATGATTGCTCGTTGAGCGCGCGCTTTATAACATATAAGTTTCAGTGCAACAATGACTTGAGGCTCTTCCGATAATGTCTGTGAGTATAAAAAACCAGCTCGAAATCGAAAAAATGCGCGTCGCGGGGCGTCTGGCTGCAGACGTATTAGATTTAATCGAGCCCCACATCAAACCCGGGACAACAACGGACGAGTTGAATGCGATTTGCCACGATTATATTGTCAAGCATCAACTAGCAATTCCAGCACCGCTAGACTACTGCGGTTTCCCGAAATCCATATGCACTTCAGTCAACCACGTCGTTTGCCACGGGATCCCCAGCGATAAAGTGCTAAAAGATGGCGACGTAGTAAATGTTGATATAACAGTCATCAAGGACGAATATCACGGCGACACCAGTAAAATGTTTTTTGTTGGCGCCCCGTCTGTAAAAGCAAGACGCTTGGTTGACACTGCGTATGAATGCCTGAAGCTTGGCATCTCAATGGTAGCACCGGGCACGCAGCTTGGAGACATCGGTGCCGCAATCCAAGCACACGCCGAGCGCCACAAGTATTCAATCGTCCGAGAGTATTGCGGCCATGGCATTGGACGCGGCTTCCACGAAGAGCCACAAGTACTCCACTACGGCACACCTGGCACCGGGATCGTTCTAGAGCCGGGTATGACATTCACTATCGAACCTATGATTAATGCAGGAAAACGCCACGTCAAATTGTTACCCGATGAATGGACTGTCGTCACAAAAGATCGCAGCCTGTCCGCGCAATGGGAACACACAATTCTTGTCTCTGAAAGTGGCTTTGAGGTGCTTACGGCGCGTCCCGAGGAGAATTTCGCCACATGAGCACCGAATGAATTCTCCAAGTACTGAAAAGGAATTGATGGATTCAGCCAATTTACTTGCGGGCAGGACATTGGGCGAAATAGCGCGTCGCCACGCAATTCCAATACCCCCAAACCTGAAGCGGGCAAAAGGATGGGTCGGAGAGCTCCTTGAAACTGTGCTTGGTGCTAGTGCTGGATCACGCCCAGTTCCAGATTTCGAATCGATCGGCATCGAACTAAAGTCCGTCCCACTAAATGTCCGACACAGACCACAAGAATCAACATTCGTATCTAGCGTGCCTCTATTTGATACGGTGGGGCTAAAATGGAATAGTTCAGTCGTTAAGGCGAAGTTAGATCGCGTGCTTTGGGTACCGGTCGAAGCCGCGCATAGAATACCTATCGCTAGCAGACGAATCGGGCGTCCAATTCTCTGGAGTCCCTCACCCGAAGATAGCGCCATATTGCAGGCTGACTGGGAGGAGCATATTGAGCGTATTGCGCTTGGCAATCTGGATGAAGTCGGGGCACAACTTGGTACTTATCTACAAATCCGCCCGAAGGCGATCAATAAGCAAGATCGGACGCGCACCACCGGGGTCAATGGAACACGAATAGCTGCCCTACCGCGAGGATTCTATTTGCGCACCACTCTTACACGTAAAATATTAAATATTTAAAAACGCATTGAATTTTTTCATACATTGTCCGAGAGAATCGTACGAATCATATCTCACGGAGTAGGTAGCAACTCGACATGAATCACTCACCGTGGCGCTTCTGCGTTGCACCAATGATGCAGTATACCGATCGTCATTTTCGATATCTCGCACGGATCATGTCTCAGCGTGCAAGGTTATATACCGAAATGATCGTTTGTGATGCCTTACTGCGAAACAGACCGGAACGATTCCTCGCCCATTCTGATTTCGAAAAGCCGGTCGCACTGCAACTAGGGGGGTGTGATCCGAAAAAGCTTTCGGACGCAGCCAAACTCGGTGAACAAGCTGGTTTCTGCGAAATCAATCTTAACTTGGGATGCCCGAGTACACGAGTGAAGTCGGGACGCTTTGGGGCAACTCTAATGGGCGAGCCCCAGTTGGTTTCCGACTGTCTTACCGCAATGAGCTCGGCAGTCGACATTCCGGTAACGATAAAAACTCGGATCGGTATCGAACAAAATGACTCGTACGAAGAACTATTCAAATTTGTAGAAGGAATCGACGGAAGTGGCACAAAAGCGATAATTGTGCACGCACGCAAAGCGTGGCTTGACGGCTACAGCCCGCGAGAGAATCGCGAACTCCCTCCATTGCGCTACGACTTGGTCCACCAATTAAAGCATGATTTCCCTCACCTAACTGTTGTGTTAAACGGTGGCTTAAGCTCAAGAAACGATATCAATCACCATTTGAAACACGTGGATGGGGTCATGTTGGGACGCGCAGCATATAAAACACCGTTCATGCTCGCGACAGTAGACAATGCATTTTTTCAATCAGGTGCAAATGGTCTTGTTGATCGCTTTGACATCCTTCATCAGTATATAGAGTACGCTAGAGTACAAATCGATGCGGGCACATATACCCGCCACATTGCGAAGCCACTGTATTATTTTTTTCGGGGCCAACCCGGGGCGCGTCAGTGGCGTCGTCATCTTAGCGAGCACTGCACTAGATCAAGTGCCGATATCGACTCACTACAAACCGCACTTAAAGGGATCGAACGCGCTGTATGAAAAACCGAAGTCCCAGGTGCGTCGATGCAGAGTGTGTCTTGCGCCGAGGAATTGACGTATTCCCTCGCCGAAGCTGGAATACTCTGATAACAAAATCGACTTGACCCGGACATACATTACTTTGTTTCTGATCGGCCCCCAACGCAAACTGCAGTAGATCGTGCGACAGTAGTTTTCCGGACTGTGTAATCCCGCCGTCGGCTTGGCCCGGGGACCTGGGACAGGTATCCTTCTCCATGCTAGCGAGCTAGAACACGTATGTGCAATAGATACTACAGCAGTAGGAAAGACGTTGATTTAATGTTCCTTAGGAATTGATTCCTTCGGAGCAACACGCCTGCGTAAAAAATGCTTACAATTGTCACCGTCGCGCGAGTCGCCGTACAACTATGGAAATGAGAAAGGCGAGGAACCCACTTATGAACTTCGAAGAGGCCAGAACGAACATGGTCGAACAACAGATCCGTACCTGGGAGGTCCTAGACCAGACCGTACTCGACAGTATTAGCGCAATCCCTCGGGACGAGTTTGTGCCCGAAGCATATCGTACGGTAGCGTATTCTGACTTCGAGATCCCGATTGGCTACGGCGAGAAGATGATGACTCCAAAAATCGAGGCGCGCTTGGTCCAATCTGTTAACCTATCATCAGCCGACCGCGTACTTGAAGTCGGTACCGGTAGCGGCTACTTGACCGCACTCTTAGCACACCAGTGCGCGCACGTCACAACAATCGAATATCGGTCCGAATTACTCGAGGAGGCACAAAAAAGACTTCGCCTGCGCGGATATAACAACATCCTATTCGAACAAGGTAATGGTATTGAAGGGTGGGGACAAAACGAGCCATATGAGGCAGTTGTATTGACTGGTTCCGTTGCAACAGCCTGTCTCGCGATCGGGCAACAACTTACTATCGGCGGCCGTCTCTTCATGGTTTTAGGGGAAGCTCCCGTAATGGAGGCCCAGCTCATTACCCGCGTGGGTGAGTCAGAATTTGTATCTGAGACTTTATTTGAGACCGCCCTCGCCCCCTTGGTTAGCGGCGAAGCAAAACCTCAATTCAAATTTTGAGAACGAATAGTCCAACCATGCGCCTTAACTTCATGGGGAGCGATCAGGTTCCAGATTGACCGCCGTATGAAACTTAACGCATCCAGAATCGCTAGTCCTGTTGAAGTCCGCGTCAACTAGAAAACGTGAGATATTCTGCAAGAACCTCTTTAAAGTACTAAATAATATATGGATTATTATTTTCGCTCCCCTCAGATAGGCATAATTATCTTGATGCTTATCATTAGTTGCCCGAGTCATGCTGTCGATCTGATAAACGTATTAGAGCAAGCTGAGCGCACCGATCCTCAATTTCGAGAAGCACATGCTAATGCACTTGCAGCAGCAGAAGGTATTCCACAAGCGCGCGCGGATCTTTGGCTTCCTAGTCTGAACTTTACCGGCAGCACTGCTAAGGTAAAACAAGATATAACGCTGAGTCGGGGTGTCGGTGCCGGCGGCGAAGTAGATTTTACCACTCGCGCATTCGCGGTTACGTTAAATCAACCTATCTATCATTACGATCGGTACGTTCGACTAGAGCAAGCTGATAAGCGATTAAAGCAAGCAACCTACGAGCTCAATGCGTCGAGGCAAGCGCTGATAGTGCGCGTAGCAGAACGCTACTTCGACGTATTAGCAGCCCAGGATAACTTGGATTTTGCAACAGCCGAGAAACATTCCCTCCGCGGGCAACTCGGGCAAGCCCGGCAACGATTCGAGGTTGGGCTGATAGCAATCACCGACGTACAAGAAGCTCAAGCCGGATTTGACCGTGCCACAGCCAGTCAAATAATAGCTGAGAATGGACTCGATAATTCACGTGAAGCTTTGCGTGAGACAACTCAAATTTACTACAGTGACTTATCAGCTCTGGGAGAGTCTATAAAACTCACACCACCTGTTCCTGCCGATATCGATGTATGGACACAGACCGCTCTCGAACAAAATCTTGAAATTGCCGCAGCACAAACCGCAACAGAAATTGCCTATAAAGAAATACGTGTCCAATCGTCTGGACATATACCGACACTCGATATCACAGGTAGTCATAGATTCGATAAACAAGGTGGACGTTTCGGAGCTAGTGAGGTTACCCAAGGCAACATCGCGATCGAGCTCAATGTGCCCATCTACGAAGGCGGTAGAGTGAGCTCGCGTACCCGGGAAGCAAAACATGAACACACCGCTGCCGTGCAGCGTTTGGAACAAGCGAGGCGCGCAGTCTTACGGGAAACGCGGCAAGCCTACTTAGGGGTAATTTCGCAAATTAGCACTGTTAAGGCCCTCCGGCAGGCAGTGCTCTCATCAAACACTGTTGTCGCATCAACTAGAGCTGGATTTGAAGTGGGCACACGAACCGCAGTTGACGTAGTGGACGCTGAACGAGGATTGTTTCAAGCCAGACGTGATTTCTCCCGTGCTCGCTACGACTACATCCTAGATATTTTGCGGCTTAAAAAGGCAGCCGGAACTTTAGTGCCGGACGATCTGTTCGTGGCGAACAGCTGGCTGGTCGATAGGTAATATGAATATTTTAAGATTTATTATAAAAACTATAGACCTAAACATTTCTACTGTAGGAGCCTGTTATGAGTCTATCTAGTTCATGTGCCAGCTTGTCGAAGTGTTCGATCAACGAGAGTTTGCTGCTGGTAGTCGATATTCAGGAACAACTTGGTAACGCTATGCCGAAAAAAGTCCTGAACCGGGTGGTAACAAATTCTGCTCTACTAGCTCGCTCGGCCGGATTGCTTGGAGTACCTGTCCTGGTTACTGAACAATACCC
>CAYFFH010000049.1:0-12883 GCA_964342175.1 uncultured Enterobacteriaceae bacterium
TGATAAATTGCAGCTGCCACACCGACGATAGTCATGTCGAGCTGTTTAGCTAATTTATCCAGTGCCTGTTCAGCAGCTTTTCGACTCAGCAACATTCTTCCGTCTAGGAAATTATCTTCGCCCAAGTAACCCAAAACGAGATTCGCATCGGTCACAGTCGCTTCTGTCCCGCCCAGGTTATAGCATGCGGGACCGGGTGATGCCCCCGCACTCTGTGGCCCAACCCGCAGCATCCCGCCGTTATCAATCCACGCAATGCTGCCGCCACCTGCACCGATCGAGTGGACGTCTACCGCTGCGACTCCAATAGGGAAGCCGTGCAAGTTCGCATCTGTACTTTTAGGAAGCTCTCCGCTGGTGATCATGCTCGCTTCGAAGCTCGTCCCCCCCATTTCCACCAACATCAAGTCGCTTTCCTTCTCTCGCTCGCCAATAAATAGGCTTGCTGGTGGCCCTGCTGCCGGCCCGGAGCCAATAGCGAGGACTGGGCGTTGTTGTATATCCGGGACGCGCGCAGAGCTTCCAGTGACTTGCATGATCAATAGGTCGCGAAGATATCCGTGAGTTTGAAAAAATTCGGCTATACGCGTGAGATAAATTTCTATAGCTGATCCGACGTATGCGCTCAGTGCTGTTGCGCATGCTCTCGGGTACTCACGGATCCGGGGCAAGATATCACAACTCAATGCGATGTAGGCTTCGGGCATTTCCTCTTCAATAATCTCTGCGATTCGTCGCTCATGGCTAGGGTTAATCATTGACCAGAGTAATGACACGGCAATCGAGGTAACCCCAGCATCTCGAAAGGTCGCGAGCGCATCTCGCACGCTCGCTTCGTCTAGAGGCGTCTCTATCGAACCGTCATGTAAAACTCGTTCGCTGACGCCGAGACGCAGATAACGTTCGATTAACGGTGTCGGTGGTTCCAATTGAAGGTTATAACGCTCTGGCTTGAACCCATCGCGGAGATATAAAATATCACGGAAACCCTCAGTGTGGATTATCCCCATTTTTGGTCCGCTGCGGGTAATCAGGGTATTGGTGGCTATTGTTGTTCCGTGAATGATGTGGTCGCAGCTTGAGACGAAATCACCAAGACTAAGTTCAAGTTTTTTTGCGAGGTCAGTTACGCCTTGAAAAACGGCTTCCTCCGGAGCAGCGGGTGTACTCAATACTTTGCTTATTATAAGGTCACCGGTATCCGTAACGAGGATAAAATCGGTGAATGTGCCACCAATATCGATTCCGAGACGCATGCCCATAACGATAGCTTCTAATCAGGTAATGAGATCTGGATAGTTTAGAGCATTGAATCCGCATCCTCGGGAGGACGGGGATTCAATGCATAACGGTCGTGGGGCCCGACTAATGATAGATAGTAAGTAGCTGCTCCCGGATGGGTAGGGTTGACCGGTTCTGTGTCCCTATTGGCCGTTAGTTTTGCGCGGTGCTCCAAAGTGAGGTTTAGATCCAAGGCGTAGTCCGTAGGGTTTAGAACCACACCGTATGTATTTTGCGCGGTATCTAGGCTAATAAATCCGTCACGCGCATCGGCCGCTACCTTTATCGGATCGCGCTCGATCGGTTTGCCGTAGCCGCCACCGCCCGAGGAGATTGCACACCAAAGTTCGCCTTCGCTGACTCGGAAATACGACAGTGCGCTAACGACAAATTTCGTCCCGTCCGCATTTTCTCGATATAGAGCACCGCCGTCACCTGGCAACCCCCCGTATAATCCAAACGGGGGGTTGGTCATCCCATCACCGTAGCCGTAGTTGTCAATCTGACCAGTCCCACGAGGGGTCAGTATGAAATTAAGACCTGGTCCGCCGCTATATTTGCCCGCTCCCATCGAATCGATACGCACTTGATACTCGCGCACAAGTAAAGGGAAGTGCATCTCTATGATTTCTACTGGTGCGAAGCATAGGCCTCCAACAGTGCCGGGAGTCACCATAAATGGCCATCCGTCGCAGACGGAAGACGCGCCACCACCGGAACTTCCGTTAAACAGGATTACGCCAAATGGCTTTTCAGTTTCTGGATCCCGTCGGTCAACGCCCGCAGTAACGCAATTCGGAGTGACATGCCCGCAGCCAGCCACTGCTTTTGACGGGATTGCTTGCGCTAAACACTTCCATACCGCATCTGTGATCGCATCGGCTGGTACAAGTGTCGCCGCCGCTGTTGGCGCGGGCCATTCGGCATTAACCACTGTGCCTTTGGGGGCGCTGACTTCGATGTGCTGTAAACAACCTTCATTGTGTGGGATGTCTGGATCGATACACATCAAAATCGCAGTTGACACGGAGTTCCTGCAGGTGGCCCATCCAGCATTTATTCCTCCTCGACCCTGAGGGTCCGAGCCCTCGAAATCCACCTTTACAAGATCTCCTTCAATTGTCATACGGCAACGGACTGTAATGTGTTCACGACCGTAACCGTCAGAGTCGACCCATGCTTCACTGGTGTATGTGCCATTCGGCCAGGAAGCGAGCTCTTCTCGGGTTCGTCGATCTGCATAATCAATAATCTCACTAGAAAACGTTTTCAGCGTATCGGCATCCCAGTTATCCAGCATTTCTAGAAGACGTTTTTTCCCAGTTTTGACCGAACCTATTTGGGACATTAAATCCCCATAGATAAAGTCACGATAGCGGACGTTTTCCAGCAGCATATTTATTACGTCGCGACGGATTACGCCGCGATCAGCAATCTTCAGCGGCGATATCTGCAGGCCTTCACTCCAAATATCTGTTGCAAATACCGGCACACTGGTTCGATATGCGGAGCCGACGTCCATATGATGTCCAGTCGCGGCCGACCAGAATAAGTGTTCACCTTCATAGAATACCGGCGCCGCGATAACGAAATCACCAATATGCGTGTTTCCATAGTAGGGGCTATTGACGAGGATGATGTCACCATCGTAAATTTCTTCTGTACCGAAGAATTTTGCAATTTCGGAAATCGCTACGGGTTGCGCATTGACATGGATCGGCAAGCCGTCAAGTACACATAATGCGTTCGGGGGGTTGCCGGCATCATAGACTGCACAGGAGAAATCCCGCGCCTCGGCAATGATCGACGACCACGCAGAATACTCGAATGTTAGTGACATTTCTTGTACAACCGAGTTGAGGGCATTGTAGATGACCGCAAAACTAGTTGGATCAAGTTTTCTGCGTTTATCGCTTTCCGATACCTTTAGTACATCGCGCGCAACATTATTTTCTACTTCCGAAATAGTGTTCATACTATTAGCGCCTGCCTTTAGGCGACCCTAGTTACCGGTTCGGGTAGTGTCCCTAGATCGTCACATGATCGCTTTAGGTCCCACACTGCGCCCCAACCAACTCGCGCCATCATGACGGTCGGTTCATGTAACTCTGGAAGCGTTGTTCCACAGCAATCTTCGATTAGGATGGATTTGTAATCGCGATACATTGCATCTTTCATCGTCCCGGCAACGCACTGGTTAGTTAATACACCACTGATCATTAGGGTTTCTGAGGCAAGGCCCCGCAAAATAGTGTCGAGCTCAGTATTGTAAAATGCGCTCAAACGGCGCTTGTCAACTAACCACTCGTTTGGTAGCACCTCGAACTCATCGTAAATACTATGACCCCAACTACCTACACGGAAGCCTCCGCCATGGAGAAATGGTCGTGTGTCCCAAAAAACACCGGCATCGACTTCGTTGTGTAGGCCATGCGTTGTCCAAATGACTGGAACACCTTTAGCCCGTGCGGCCTCCAATAGTCTTTTGGTTGGCTCGATGACACGGCGCATATGGTTAATGTCGACACCGCTCTTTGCATACCAGCCGTCGTTGGATAAAACATCGTTTTGTAAATCGATGAGGATCAAAGCGGTGTGTCCGGGCATTAATGACCATGTCGGGTCTGCATAGGGTTGAGTTTTTGGCATTCTTTTTATTCCTCCTGCGATGAATTGTTAGCGAATATGCGGCATTACTTTATTAGCAAACAATTCCATGCTTTCAGCGACTTTTTCATGTGGTAGACCAGGAAAGTGAAATAGACCCCAAAGTTCATGGATATCTGGGTATGCGTCTTTTAGCTTGTTCACGCGCTCTATTGCTTGTTCGGGAGTACCGACAATGTAGAGATCGTCACCAAGCAGATCATCGGCGTTTAGATTGTCGCCTGTGACGTCGGTTACACCACGGTCTTTAGAGTTTTGGAACCACTTATCGTAAATTTTCATCATATTCTCGGCGTACGGCCGTAGTTCGTTCCAGGATTTTTCTGGATCTTCGGACACCACGAAGTAGCGTAAATGACGCACTTGACCAGGCTCTAGTCCTTGTTTGCGGCATTCATCGGCATATATCTGTGGTGCTTCCATACCAGGGCCTTGTGACAAGATACCGGCACCGTCGCGCGCGGCACGTCTCAGTCCTGCGGGTGCGCGGCCGCCATAGAGGATAGGAATATCATGTGCGGGTGGCGGATCTTGCGTGATGTCTTTGTACTGCCAGAACTTACCATCGTAACTAAATGTTTCGCCTGCCCAGCATTTACGGATGATATCCACCGCTTCTGTCATGCGAGGGCCTCGTTCACTAGTCGGAATGCCCCAACCGTCATACTCAACCTCACGATACCCCTGAACAAGGCCAAGGCAAAATCTACCTCCCGACATTAAATCGATTATCGCTGATTCCTCCGCGATAAAAACCGGATCATGCAAGGGCATTATTAAATTTGGCCCGATCTCCATGCGCTTGGTGCGTGAAGCAAGCGCAGCACACACTGCCATAGGTGAGGGGCAATGACCTTCGGGTTCGGTAAAGTGATGTTCATATACCCAACAGCTGTCAAAACCAAGAGATTCCCCATGAACAGCCAGTTCTATCTCATCCTGGTAAAGTTGCGTCCACGACTTTGTACGGAACTGCTTTGGGTAACGCATGTGGATTGAAAATCCAACTTTCATTTTTGTCTCCTTCGGTTTTGGTTTTAATCGCTTGGGCTAATTTAAAGCTCTAATTAATTCGTAATAATAATTTTTTTTTACCTAGCTAGTCCAATATTAATTTGATATTTTAGCGCCATCTGGTCTGGCGTGTCCTCGGCGTGAGTCTTGGATCGCTGTTGCGCGCCATTTCCAATGTTCTAGTTTCTTCTCCCCGCTTCATGGTCGCCGCACTCTTGCTTAGTGATACTATGAGCCAACCCTCGATTAAATCACCAACCTGTACCTTCTCAATTGTTTGACTACCTTTGATTTGTAGCAACGCGATTTGATCTCCACCGACTATTATTATCCCAATCAATAGCAAGTCCCGGCCAGTCATTTTTGACACAGGTGATTCATATTCCCGCTCAAGGGCATTGTCGGAAAGTTCTTTCCTGGGACGTCGTGAGGAGCTAAATAGAGGCCGTTTTAGAATTTCACTGTAACCGTCAATTGGAGTATTAACGGAGCCATTGCTTTTCAAGATCCCGATATCCTTATGTTTATTCTCGTTGCGAGTAGTACCGTTCTCTTCTAGGTCCTCTTCCAACGAAGACACAGGAAATCCGGATAACAAAACAATAGCTGTCGTGATACAACAAGCGCCGATCAGGATTATCGTGACGTTATCTAATCGTAGATTGCGCATCGTAGGTTTCGTCAAGTTGCATATATGCTGTCGCTAAGAGGCGAACAGACAACGAGTGTTTCATGCTTGATAAGTCAGATATTACACCCCGTCGCTGAGCGCCTCGCACTCTGCGACCGGGTTTCTTCGCAATGAGCAGCTCCTCTATGAAAATTTTTGGTTCCACTGTTTCTAGCTCATATAAGATGTTATGCAGTGCCCGTAAGTTGCCAGTGAAACTAACTGCCACCTGAAGTTTATGGAGATCGGATGCGTCAGAACTGCTCAGAGGTTGACTGCTGATCTGACGAGCATTATTTGCTGCTATCGTCTGTTTGATTCGGCGTTGTAGTGTTGCCGCGCCAAGTATCGGCGATTTTGCTGTTACAAACTGATTTGAATCCATCGATCCAGTAGAATTCTGCAATTGTGCTAGTGTGTTCCGCAATCGGTGTTGCGTTGACTTTAATTTCTCTATCTGATCCACACGCTCAACAAGGTATGATATCCGCTCTCGGTTTTTTTTTACTGACTCCATTAAAGGTAACCACGTGAACGCGGCAATGCCAGTTACGATACTTACTAGCAAACCCAAAGCTAAAAGCATGTGTCGACGGTCGTTCATAAGTCACTACTCGTAGCAACTGAGACGGCTATCTGGAATCGATCGCTCCCATTAGAATTATTACGAGTTACTGGCGAGGAAAAAGTAGGGGAAGAAAATCTGGGAGAGCCTTCAAGAATTCCTAGGATTTCTGATGCATTAGTCGATTCTCCTTGTAATCTTAGTGTACCGTTTTTGAACTCAAACCGCCTAATCCACGTGTTGT
This sequence comes from uncultured Enterobacteriaceae bacterium, assembly GCA_964342175.1. Lineage (GTDB taxonomy): Bacteria > Pseudomonadota > Gammaproteobacteria > UBA11873. Next base: position 6,442 of record CAYFFH010000049.1, read on the forward strand.
CTGAAAGCAAATTTGTAACTTCACTGAGCAAATCTAGCGCACCTGCATGCTTAGAACTAAGTTGATTTAAAAAATCGGATTTCTTGACGAGTAGCGCATATCTCCCTTGTAATTCCTTTAGGGGCTGGATTGTTGCGTTCCCGATCTCCTCTTGTTTCTCTAAACGACTGATGGCTGCGTTAGAGTCAAGGATTTTCTTGATTGGTATAAGTGTTACTAAAGACAACCACAGTATGAATAGAGCGAACCAGACTCGGTGTGGGGACTGGTTGCGTTTATTTTCTCTTTGGACTGGTAGCAAATTAACACCCGACTCAAATGCCGGACCGACCGTGTCTATCGCAGTTAATTTTAATCCGAGTTCTTTGACGATCGACTCAAGCGGTTGGATTTCTTTTTTAGGAATTAGGAAAAGATCAACTTCAATATGAGTACTTGTGTCTCTAGTTGCAATCTCGTGAAAATCGAAATAGACATCTTTACGAGAAAAAGGGGTTTGCCGATCTATGTCGAAGGAGATAACGTTTCTTAGATCTGCACGTACCGTAGTCGGATATCGTAGACGTTTCACTAAGATACGATGTGACTGAAGACGTAAAACTGTGGGAAGAACTAACATTTCCGGCGACCTAGCTAGCCACTCTCGTGCGTCCCTTTTGTCGGGTTCATTGCCGATGGAAATTGAGTGCCGAGTCGTCGCTTCATCGCCAACTCCGGCGAAATGTTCAATTAGTATTTCATCATCGTCAAAATGTAGCAGAAGGTGTTGCTTGAATTGGTTTCGCCGAGCGTGCGTGCGGGTAGGGGCAATTTGAGCGAGCCCATCGGCCCACCATTGCAAAAAGTTATCGAACTTATCCAGAGGAGGTATTTTCATTCGAGTAATTTTCAGGGATCTGGTATGGCCAAGTTTCACGCCAAGCTAGAATAGCAATCCACTCGCCGCCGCGTCGACTAGGATCGATCTCGACGGAGGCTGATAGGCGGCTTATGACATTATTGACGTTCGCTTCGACTCGTATTTCGAAATTGGCGACGCGGCGACCTTGGTATGATTGCGGAGTAGTATTTTGCTCGAGATCTTGATTCCCTTTACTACTTTTCATGGGAGCAGTGCGGTTAAATTTTAATAGCGCGTTAGTGATGTAGTCGGGGGCGACCGCAAGATCAATGGATGTTTTTTGAGAGTGCACTGTTACAAAAGGAGCAATTGCGTCGTAGTCTGCCATTGACACCCCCAAAACCAACTGTAGCTCTTCTCTAGCGTTAAATGGTGCATTTTTCACCGTATAGCTCAAACCGGTCGCCACATAGTCTTCGTTTTCAGCACCTGCAGGTCTTGTGCGGTCGTCGCGATCGCGCCAATCGGCTATTCGGGCGGCGATTTGCATCGCACGTACCGGCTCTTGTAGTGCGTGGTTAATAAGCACCTCTAAGAGCTCGGGGGACGCAGAGTTCAAGTCAGCGAGTCCACTGAGATCTTGTGTCATAACGTCAACCTTGGCACTGCCAAAAATAAAGTCAACGACCGTGCCGTTCGTTGGCCATGATTGCTCAGGCATCATTAGTGTAGAGATCGCTCGCCAAAATCCGGCTTCGGCGGCTGCACGGGCCTGCGCTCTGGCTAATCCGAAAGCTACGGACTTGGTATCGCTCCGTACTGTCATTGAATAATTTAAAGCAAGGACGCTCGCTAGAGCTATAAGCCACACCGTCATTATCAATGCGGCGCCTTTTATTCGGCTATCTGTTTTGGATCTGGGCCTCAATCGTTGTTCTATCTTTGGCGATCTATAAAGTGGAACTGTTTTTGTTGTTTTAGCATTCATGGTGTTGCGGGATCGAGCGTCAGTGCCGCGCGTCTTGACATGTTTTTTGCGTACACCGGGAGGACTATGTCAACCGGCGATGCGTTTGCCGATTTTTCGATTCGAAGTCGGATCAATTGAGGCAACTCATCACTTCTCGGCCACTCACTAAACCAGTTCGGTTCAGTATTTTTTTTAGGAACACCAAAATACTCGAATTCGATAGCATGAGCATCAGTTATTAGTATATTAGGGTTGTCTGGAGTATTTTCGACGAACGTCTCCAGGTTGAAGATCTTATCGACGGCGAGTCGTTCATAGGAAAAGATTAATGACTGCCTTGGTGATTCCCCTTCAACCATTATCGAATTTTTATGCAAGCCGCCAGTTGATCTATGACGAGGGATGTGACCGACATAGATAATTTGCTGGCTATCACCGTGAAATAATAATTCTCGGTTGCGCCCGACTTTCAGGCCTAAGGGAATAGATTCACGTAACTGGTTGCTGATAAATTGATAAACGCTTCCGGAGGTTTGTTTGGCGTTGAAGCGTAATTGTCCAGCCTTAGTGCCTACCGCATAAGTGTGTAATGAGCTGAAGAGCATTGCCGCGAGAATCACCGATAAAGATAATGCGATTAGCATCTCGATCAGTGTGAAGCCCAGATTGTGATGCTTAAAATGTAGGGTCATCACTGTTAACGTGCACTAAACGCAATGAATTCAAATTTATTGAGCGAGAGGTAGTATGGCGTCGCCAAGCAACATCGACATCAATTTTTACAAGTCGTAAACGCTCTGTTGCCAGAAGAGTTTCACTGGGCGCTACTATTGGTGTCGTCGCTCGGTCAGAATACGGCTCTATTGAGACTGTCCACTGAAACTGATCGGTATGTTCGGAATACGACGTTTCCTTTTCTATCTCCTTTGTGCTGTATTCTGTCAGTAACGAATTTGCTAGGATCAAAGCACTATCGTAATCTTCTGCTAGTGCTAAATTGCGTGCGCCCTGCGCAAATATCTGACTTAATATGCCAAGTGTTATTGCTGCAATTGCAAATGCAACAATTACCTCGAGTAAAGTAAATCCGAGTTGTGTATCACGCTGAAAGTTCATTGCATAGCTTTAACATAGCCTGTAAGCCAATCTATTTCGATGGTGTGGTGCTGTTGGGCTAAAAAGAAATCCACGCGTCCGCCAGTCGAGCTGCCGTCAGGGAAAAACCGAATGCCGCTGGTGTTTTCCGAAATGTGTTCTGACTCAACTGCGGTGACTTCCAGCGTAGTTGCGGCTGGCCGTATTAGCAAGCTGGGTTGTTTGTCTATGTGATAGGTTCGCGAGCCGACATCTATTGTTAACTTCACCTCACGTTGTTCGGCCTGAGCTATGTTGCGCGCGTTTTTTGCAGTTGCCAACATTGAGCGCACGGATGCCTTCAAACGCATTGTGTCGAGTGTCTGACTCACGTTAGGGACAACGACGGCGAGACTTAGGCCGATCATTGTAAGTACCACCAACAATTCGACGATTGTGAACCCTCGGCTAACGCAAGGTGTTGCTAAGCTGTAGTTGATCTTACTCCCAGTTGTTGATGTCTCGCGCATCTTTCTCACCGCCGGGTGCCTTATCTGCTCCGTTTGAGAATAAATCAAAATCCCCATATTCCCCAGGGGCCCTGTAGTGATATTTAACTCCCCATGGATCGTCCGGAACTTTCTTTTTTCGTAGATATGGTCCATTCCAAGAGTCGATTCCAACGGGTGCTTCTATTAAGGCATTTAATCCTTCATCAGTCGTTGGATACCGCCCGGTTTCTAGCATGTACACGTCGAGGGCCGCTGAGAGTTCTTCAATCTGAAGTGCCGCGGTGTCAGATTTCGCTTGTCCTACGTGCTTCAATAATCTAGGACCGACAATACCGCCGAGGAGGCTAAGAATAACGAGTACTACAAGTAGCTCTATTAACGAGAATCCACGTTGGTCTTGCGAAGACCAGCGGGTATTTTTGTTATGAAGTCTCGTTAGTGCCACAGAACTTTAAACAACTAGCTCGTTAAGGCCCAATATGGCCAGCAATATAGAAACAATGATAAAGGCGATTAGTAGCCCTAAGCCTAATATCAGTAATGGTTCTAATATTGCTAACATTCGTTTTATCGAGTTTTGTGTGGCTTCATCGTAGATGTCTGCGAGCTTCAGTAAAGTTTCCGCTAAAGTGCCAGCTTCCTCCCCCACCTTAATCATCTGTACTACTAGTTGCGGGAAATGTTGGGTATCAGCGATCGTTTGCGAGAAACCTCGTCCGTGTTCGAGATCCGTTGCAATTGACTTTAACGCTTCCGAAATCACTACATTTGCTGCAGTATCGCGTACCAAGGCGACGCCATCTAGCAGCGCGACGCCATTACCGGTTAGGGTCCCCAATGTTCGGCACATTCGGGTGATCTCTATATGAATCATTAGCTCGCCAAATATAGGTAATTTTAGTAATAAGTTGTGCCACCTTTTCCGAATTATCGGTTTTGAGAGTAATGCTTGGCTGCCAGCATAGAGCAATATAACAACGATAGGGAAGCTCCACCAAAAACCATTCACGATATTCGCTAGGCCAATCACTATATCGGTTGACCACGGCAAGGACTTTCCTAAGTCATCAAACAGTTGTTGAAATTGGGGTACCACGTAGATTAGAAGCACGACTAGCGAACCGCTAGCAACGAGAAGCAAGATAGCGGGATACAAAAGCGCAAAGAATATTGCGTCACGTAACTGTTTTGCCCGTTGCTGGTAATCACTAAGGCGCTGCATTACAAGTTCAAGATTCCCGGTCGCCTCTCCTGACCGCACCATACTCGTATAGAAACTAGAAAATGGACCCCCTGAATTTTCTAATGCTGCGGACATGGAAGCACCACCTTCGACATTTATGCGGATCTGGTCGAGTAGAGCACGGAGGAGGGGTTTTTCGGTTAACTCAGTTAATGTGTTCAGGGCGTGTGCTAACGGGAGGCCGGCGTTCAGCATAGTGGCTAAGTCACGGGTTAAATTATGGACGTCTGCGTTCGTTATCCGGTTAGATGGTAGAATGTTAAGTCTGCGTAGAAAGGAGTTGTTGTCAACCTCATAGGTAGATATTGGCAGATAGCCGGATGTCTGAAGCTTATCAATAACTGTTGATTCGTCAGTCGCATCCATTTCCCCTTCAATTCGTTGCCCGTCTGTACCTACAGCGGTATAGGAAAATCGTTTCATTCTGCGGTCGTTCTTCAACTCAGTTGGGTTACGCGTATGACTTCTTCAAGCGCCGTGATGCCTCTAGCAGCCTTGCCAAAGCCATCTTCTCTCATCGTAATCATGCCAGCATCGATCGCCGCATTTTGTATAGTCGTGCTATCTGCATGGTCTAGCACCAAAGTCCGGATAAAATCGTCAATCGCAAGATACTCGTGGATCACAGTTCTTCCATGGTAGCCAGTCTTTGCGCAGTTAGTGCATCCAACGGGTCTAAACAATGTTGGGTTTGAAGGCCCATGTAATGATTGCGAGTCGAACTCTGCGATTATTGACTTGCTCGACGGGTGTGGTTCTTTGCATTCACCACATAAGGTGCGGACTAATCGCTGCGCCAGAATCCCATTTACCGTCGAAGTCAGTAAGTACTCCTCAATGCCCATGTCAAGCAAACGTGTAACACTACTCCCGGCATCATTTGTGTGTAAGGTTGAAAGTACAAGATGTCCGGTGAGCGCTGACTGCACCGCGATGGAGGCGGTTTCAGCGTCCCTCATTTCGCCGATCATTATGACATCGGGGTCTTGTCGTATGATAGACCGAAGCGCTTTTGCAAATGTTAGCTCGATCTGTGGCTTTACTTGAATTTGATTGACACCTTGGAGTTGGTATTCGACTGGATCCTCGACCGTTAAGATTTTTCGTTCGGATCGGTTTAATCGGTTTAGAGCAGCGTACAGTGTAGTCGTTTTCCCGCTTCCAGTTGGCCCGGTGACTAGTAAGATGCCGTGTGGCTGGTCCAGTGCGGCAATAAAGTTATCAGCACTCCTGCCGTTGAAACCGATTTTCGGGAAATTGAGAGGTATTGCCTCTTTATCGAGGATGCGCAATACAACGCTCTCGCCGTGCATCGTTGGAACGGTTGAGAGACGTATATCAATAGGTTTCCCTTGTGCTCGAATCTGGATTCTGCCATCTTGAGGAAGCCGCCGTTCAGCTATGTCCAGTCGAGCCATGATTTTCAAGCGAGATATAACGGAGGCGGTCGAACGAGAGGAGGGCGCGTCAACATCCTTAAGTACTCCGTCGATACGATAGCGTACATTGAGTTTGTGTTCGAATGGTTCGATATGGATATCTGAGGCGCGCATTTCGACCGCGCGCGAGATAATTACATTTACTAATCGGACGACCGGCGTTTCGCTTGCGAGACTAATTAAGTGTTCAATGTTTTCCTCTGATTCATTAGCCTCATCTATTGCTTCTACGATATTTGACATAGCGCTCGGTGAGTTCTCGTAGAAACGTCCGATCATCCTTTCAATTTGTGAAAGCGTTGCGGTCTTAACGATGATCGCCTTTTCGAAAGCTCGAGATAGCGCTTGTACGGCGAATTGATC